>NZ_JAWJTF010000060.1:0-58145 GCF_048836525.1 Nostoc sp. CALU 546 | reverse complement strand
AACCAAGTTGACTCAGCATTCCTTGCAATCTCTGGGAAAGCAAAGTAGCGATCGCACGATAAAAACGAGATGCAAATCCCACATCTTGTTGTAACTTTGCTGCCATTTCCGGTCGGGGAACTGACAAAACAATCGAGTCTTCAATGGTCTTAACGGTTGCAGAAGGTAAACGACCATCAATAAAGGGTGTTTCACCGACAATTTCGCCTTTGGATAATCTTGCTATTTCTCTACCAGAAATTTCATGACCCTCGATCGCAGCAAAAGCACGTGTTAAAGGATTACATTCATCTTCAGTAATAGACAGAGACATTATTCCATCTAAAATAATATATAGTGCTTCCACAGTCCCTCTTTCACGAAACAGTGTAGTATTAGCAGGAATTTTTTCCTGAGTCCCACAAGCCATCATCCAATCAATATCACTATCATGTAATTCTCCCAAAATAAATAGCACATCTCTGAGTGGTTGACCTTGCACCAAGTTGCTACGACCAAGTTGATTGATGATACTTTGTAGTCTATCTGAAAGCATAATGGCGATCGCTCGATAAAAGCGCGAAGCAAAACCAACATCTTGCTGCAACTTTGCTGCCAATTTCTGTTGAGGAATTGACATCACCAGCGACTTTTCTACAGCTTTAATAGTTGTAGCAGTTGGGCGATTACCTATCAAGGGTAGTTCTCCCACAACTTCACCACTGGATAATCTCGCAATTTCCCGACCGGAGATTTCACCACCTTCGATTGCTGCAAAAGCACGAGTCAAAGGATTGTTGTCTGGTTGAGAAACACTAACTGCTAAAATTCCATCCAGTAATATATGTAGAGAATCGGCAGTTTTTCCTTCTTGGATAAGTAAACTTCCAGCAGTTATTTCTCTTTGATGACCTGTAGCAACCATCCAATCAATGTCACTGTGAGTTAATTCTTTAAGTAAAACTTCTGTCATAAATCAACTTGCCTATGTCTTACTAATGGTAATTGTCAAAAACGTAGATGCCGAGGCGCTTGTCACAAGTTACTACAAAGGACACAAATAAAAGATAAAACTCAATATAGGCAACATGTATAATTAAATAACCTTGACTTGAATCATGTCTAGAGATTGAATATTCAGCAAATTATTTAATCTTTGTTGAATGCGAAATTCAGCTGATTTATCAGCTAATTCTTCTAACGTCAAGTGAGTCAATGCCATTAACATTAGGGGTTGAATGTTAGCATCTCTCAACTGGCTCACATACTCAACATGGAAAGACTGCAAATTTTCAGCAGCAGCTTTCACTAATACCTGTAAAATCTTAAAAGCCCCATCAGAAAGTGACGGATTACCGAGGTAATTTTGTAGTCTACCTCCCTCTCGATAATTAGGAAAAGACTCCAACCCCAAAAAGTGCAAAAACCAGTCGGCTCGATAAGTCCCAATAGCGGCTACAATCCCTCTGTAGTCAGCAATTAGCTCGTCGAATATATTATTTTGCATGGAATTAAACAACCGACGTGTAAAGTAGTGAGTACATTCATGTTCCAGCCGAATTGTCAAGGATAAATGTTGCCATTGTGCTTCTTCAAGTCCTATATCTTTGGCTGAAACATTACTATAAGAACTATTACTCAAAATAATAAATTTATCCTGATAAAGCTGTTTTTGTGGTATTAACCGCCCAAACTCTTCTAACCAACTGCTTTGAGAACAATTAGCAGGATTTTCAGCCGACCATTGTTGGCGATATTGGCGAATTCTATCCCAGTTATTAAAACCGCTAACTATACAGGCTCCTATAGAGTTTGGGACTGGCTGCGGTTCATTTCGCTTTGTCAAAGCTTGAACTAAACAAACAAAATCCTTTCGGTTTCCAGTTAATAATACTGGGATGGTTCCAGCCAAGCTTTGATGTAGTATTAATTGCAGTTTTTCAGGTTCTTGCAAGACTAAGCCAGTTGCAATCATCCTATCTATCGCAACACCCCGACGAGTAGCAGACTGATACGCTTCAGTTTGGCTAATACCCTCGATTATGGGAAATTGGAATTGTACTAATCGCTGTTTGAGTACCTCAAATACTCCTAAAACTTTTGCTGAAACAGCGTATTCTTCCCAAGCAGGTATATGGGGTTCAGAAGTCAGGGGAAACTTGACTCTATCGGTTAATGTGTTGTGATCAAAGACGTTTTGATTGTATACCAATAATTCTTCTACCTGTGCAGCAGTGGCTCCAAAGTCGGTAAGAGCATCAGTACGAAATGATTGTTGATCGCTCATAAGCGTAGACATCACCCTCATAAAGGGACAAAAGCAAAAGACTAATGGCTAACGACTAAACTAGCAATCTGATTGGTAATTCCTTTGATAGTTTGACTGATGGGATGTTGAGGATAACGTAGAGAAAAAAGACCTTTGCTTGCTAGCTGTACCATATCTTCGGAAAGAGGCAAAATCCCCACAACAGGAGCGTTATAGATTTTTTCTACTTGTTGTTGCAAGTCAAGAAAATTTAAGTTTGGCAGCACCTTATTGATAACTAACAACATTTTTGGTACTTTCAACTTCCGAGCTACATCGACTGTCACGGCAGTTCCTTGAAAGTCTTGATAATCTGGACGTAAAAGAATTACTAAAACATTAGAAATCCCAATAGAAAGCAAAGTTTCTTCATTTAAACCAGGATGTGTATCAATTAACAGATAATCTAATTTCAGACTACGAATAAATTCTTGAAAACCATCGTTTAGCCGAACGACATCATATCCCTCCCGGAGAACTCTGGCGATTTCACTAGCTTTAATACTACAAGGAACTAAATGAAGACTGCCTTTAACTGTACTTGTATTTCCCTGCTCTACAGCTAAAGCTTCAGTAACATCATAGGCAGCATCTTTAATATTACAGTACCCCCACAAATAATCATTGAGGGTGCGTTCCATTTTGTTTTCATTAATCCCAAAAATAACGTGAATTCCTGGTGATTGAATATCAGTATCAATAATGCCTACACTTTGTCCTTGCAAGACCATAGTAGCAGCCATATTAGCAATCAAGTTGGATTTGCCAGTGCCACCACGGAATGAATGAACTGCAATAATCTGTGCCATAATTTACCTCAAAGTCATTAATCAAGAGTAATTTTTCCCTTTAAATATCTCCCAAACTTTCAGTCTTGCCATCAACGCTAATCGATAAATTCAATGGCTCAGGGATCGTGCAATCGCTCTTTGAGAGATTGCACCTGATTCTGCAATCTTTGGTAGTACTCTGTCTCAGTTTCGGTTTGTGTAACTTGCTGTTCTCTAAGCTTTTGGATTTTTTGTTGTAATTGCTGAAAGTGTTCATTTTCAGTAATTTCGGCAACGTGGCTAGCTCTTTTGGTTTCGTTAATCTCAATGCAAAGTTCCTGTACTTGGACTTTTAGGCGCTGATCTCGCATTCTGACTGACTCAGCCATCTCTAAAAAGACACACATTAATTGACCGATATCATCTTGACTATGGGTAAATTGAGCCAAATTCTGATGGAGTTCTAGTACATGAGAATCAAAATCGTCATCTTCCAACGCTTGGGCGGCGACGATGAGGGCGCGAATCGGTCGGGAAATACTTAGCCCCAAGAGCAGCGCTATGATTGCCGTAATTCCGCCGACTATTACCACGCTGGTACTATTGAGCCAAATCAGGCGATTCAAAGGAATGCTAAACTCTGCTTTGGATTGGCTGACTCCCAATACCCAAGGTCGCGTTGCTAAAGGTGCAAAGCCGACTATCTGTGCCATGTGCGATCGCGGCAATTGATAGGTGGCGTGTCCTGGCTGTTTAGCTCTCACCATCACCTTTAAGTCAGGAATGTCCAAGCTCTCAACCCGATCCACACCGTAGCGTTTGTTTTGAGCAACCTGTTTTAATGTTTGAGTTGGTAGCGTCAGGAGGCTATGGTAGAGCAGAGATGGATCAGCATGACTAATGATTACTCCCTGTTGGTCAATCAGGAAGATATTGGTCTGAAAGTCTATATGTAAGGCATTAATAGTTGTCCAAATATCTTTTCCCCGAATATTGAGTAGGGTAGTTCCCACAATCTCTCCATTAGGCGATCGCACGCGCCCAGAGAAAAACATTCCTGGATTTTCAATTGTTTGGCTCACCAAGCTACCAAATCCGTAAAAGTTATCTTGAATAATCGAATAGTTTTCGCCAATGAATTTTGGATCTGTTGCAGCAAGGCACTCACCTTTGTTATCCATCAGCAAGACATTATCAATATCTGGATGAGAGCGTAGGACGTTTTGTAGTGTTGCTTGCAGGTTGTCGCGGTGAGCTTCTTGCTTTTGTGGTGTGTCAGCAGCAAGGAAATCTACTACATGACGATTATTACTGACTTGAGCAACTACACGATGGTGGTCAATAATTAACTGGTCGAAGCGACTAGCGCTACTGCTAGCTAACAATTCCAGTTTGCGGTATTCCCCAGCCTCTACACTGTTTAAGCTCTGTTGCAGATTGTAGTAGGCGGTGAAGATCATCGGTATCAACACAGCACAAACCAATGCTACCGAAATTTTCGCAGCGATTGGCCAAGCAAATGGGTTAAATAACCGATGTAAATGCTTCATTTGAAAGATGCTCTTCAGCTTTAAGGTATAATATTTTGATACTTTAAAAATGGTTTAGAGTTCCCAAATTTAAAGTTAAATATGCCAAATATTTAAATGGATTTACAGCTTTATTGCTTTACTCCAATTAACGCTAATGGCTGCTACTACTCTAGCTGCGTTGGGTCTTTCTAAAAGCTTTAGGTGTAATCCCATGATGTCGGCGGAATTGGCGAAAAAAGTAACCTTCATGCTGATAACCAACTGCTTGAGCGACTTGACTTACACATTGATCAGTCTCTAGCAGTAGAGCGCGTGCTGCTACCATTCGGCGTTCAACAATCCAATCATTTACTGTATATCCTGTATTGCGTCGTACTAAATCGGTCAAATAAGCGGCGCAGTAACCAACAGCAACAGCTACGTCAGATAAGCTAATTGGTTGATTATAATTTGCCTCAATAAATTGGAAGACCTGACTTAGTTGAGGATTACTAGGAAATATCGTTAGTAAACTATCTGATGATCTAGCAGTATTAGCAAGAGCTTGTTCTGCAACTATCTGAAAATCAGCAGTGCAATGCTTATTCATAAATGCTTTTTTGGTTTAAGCAATAATTATCCCTAAACTGATCAATTCACCAAGAAATCTATTGACTCTCTTGAGAGTGAAAAAATACTTTCTCTATAGTAATATTGCTGTTTCAGAATTTTTGCAAGTCACTTGTTTTAACTAAGCTTTTATACCTAGTTAATTTAAACTAGTAGTCGAAATCCAAATTTTATGCATTGTATTTAAAAGCTTTCTGATTTATGTTGTAAGCACTAAATTAAGCAATCTTTCTTTCCAGAGAGTAAATACGGCTGGGATACATATTAAAATCATCAAAACCTAATGCCATAGCCAAATGTAATGAAGTACGAACTCTTGCCCAAAACCGATTACCCTCTTTCCCAACCTCAGATATGCATTATTGATCCAGCCTTAGCTCTTTCTGTCCACGGAGTTCCTTTAATTCAACAGTTAGGAGAAGTGATGGAGTTATGGGTTGTACGAGAACTTTGGCATATACTTGACAGTTCTTCCTTTTACTCACAACATCCAGAATTAATTACTCCAAAAGGAATTAACTCTTGTAGAACACCCAAGCAAGAACGTGTTGCACTGGAGGAAACGCTTTGGTCACTTAAGAGATGGGAGCAATTCCGTGTAGAGAATGACTTAGCAAGACTTAATTTATTTTGGCTAGGAGATAGCCTAAGAGAATCTCTTCTCCCTAAAAATAAAAATCTAGAAATCTTTTGGCAATGGGAAGCGCTTACAAAATCCCTCGATAGTCAACTTGACGAATCTCAAACTATAGACTATGTTTTACCTCTTGCCTTCCGCGATACTATAGCGCTGGCTGCAAGTTTAGGTTCTGCTTTCATTCTGACTTATCAGCCAAAAGCAGATTTTGAAAAAAACTTTCCTCCAGAAATTTGTAAAGCTCTACAATTTTGGGGCATCTCTTGTCAAGTTCTCACACCTAGAGATTCTTGTGTCTCAGTAGAACGCGATTATTTGCGACAATTACTGGTTTCTACTGGTACTATCAAGTTTCTTTGGGCAGGATTACACTTAACAGTCTTGCATCTATTCATGCCAGAATTTCCAAAAACTAGTGTGTTATCCCAGAAGTTACCATTCAGTTCATCTGACCTTGCTAATGATAGGGTAGACAGCCCAAGATTGCAAAATAAGCCTTGGATAGGCGCTAGAGGGTTTTGGTATTTAGTATAGTTGTATACATAAATATTTCTTAATTGATATATATAAAAGTTTTAACTATTTAAGCCGAAATCTTAAATTTTAGTTACATCATTCTTTTAGCTTGATCAAGCTGTTAAACTCTAGTGTATAGTGTCAGTATTCTTACTTATGATGGGAAATCTTGAAGTAACTATCCAGTGTCATTTTAGACAGCCTGGCTATTAATACATTTGTGTTACCGCAGTTTTTATGTTTTTAGATCACGCTTTTGGATTCTTCTGTATATCTTTAAGACTGTGCATAAGAACCAAAAATGTGCTGTATTAACCTGAAAATAGCAGTAATAAGCATAAATCATAAAAATATCAGGGGTTAGAAAAGCTTTAAAACGGTTTTCTTCATACGTCATCTAGATTCCAAAAACATTAAGTTCCTGATCACAAAAGTTTCTGCATATCTTCTCGGCTATAGACCATTCAGCCTGTTAGGTACATATCAGCCTTAAGCCCTTAATACCTAAATTTAGAGTTAAGAAAATCATGCAAGGACACGTTGATCAAACTTCTAGTATTTTTGCTGGAAACTTACTTTCAGATTCCTATGTCATTAGTAAGTTTTTCATAAAAAACTCTGGTTTTCTTATTGTTGCAGTTGAATCGCCTACAGAAAATAGCCAACAGTTTACTTCAGAGGTTATTATTGACACTATTTCATTTTCTGTAGTTGGGCATTTTGAAGCTGATGGAAATTACTATGCAATTGTAAAAACTCAGAACACACCAGAGGTTATAGATCCTAGCTTAATTAGTATTTTAACAGGACGAGAGTTGCAAATTGCTGCTCTGGTTGGTTTAGGTTCATCTAATAAAAGAGTTGCTAGCCAACTTCAAATCAGCGAGTGGACTGTTTCTGCTCACCTACGCCGGATTTTCATTAAGTTAAAAGTAGATAGTCGCTCCGCTATGGTTTACCGATGTTCTTCACTAATTAATCGTTTACACCAGTTACGCACAATACAAGAACAAACATCGGCAAGTAATCAATCTGGAAACGTTGCTCAATCAGCTATGAACGACCAAACCTTTGATCCCGATATAGCAGAAATTGATCACTTACTTTGCTCTGCTCTTGCAACTTCAGGCATTACGTCTGATTGATGTTCTCCTGATACTAAGTTGCATTCTGAAATAGCATTTTAAAATGAAGAAGCGGGGGAGTATATGAATAATGATTCTTAATCTCCCTCAGCCTTGAGTTACTTAATTTTTTTTGTGCAACTTTGTATAAAAATTGTCGCAAAAAAGGTGCAAAAATTAAGAGGTATCGGAAAGAAGAAGGCGTTAGGCATCGTTAATCATTCCACTTCACCAGCACCCCATCCACACACGCAATCCCCCACTGCGGAAACTTCGCCAGCAGTTTCTTGATCACAATCTGCAAAGCCGGATCGTCATTCCAACACTCCAGCAAAAAGTCAAACCCCGGATTCTCCCCCGAATTCGCCGCCTGTTTGAGTTTTTGCATACGTTGAGGTCGCGCATTTGCCCTTGCAACTATCGCCTCATGCGACCATTTTTCAGAATTTGGCACAGATACGGCGGAACAAGTACCTTCATGAACTGTTTTGACTTCTACACCCGAAACTGAATTTTCAACTAACAACGAAGTGGGATTACCTGCTTCTACTTGCCCCTGAGTTTGATTAGCGATCGCTAAAGTTGAAGAAAATTCATTTTTAGCAACAGGCGCGGCGGAACAAGCACCTTCATGAGAGACTACCGCCTCAACACCACAATTCTGGTTTTCAGCCAGTAACACAGCAGATTCCCCCTGTGTATCATCCACAAGCATTAGCGATGTACAGTCCATTGCCGTAGGCAAGTCTTTCTCTTTCTCTGACACGCTTTGAACAGACTGAGGCGACGCGCCCCCCAAGGGCGCGTGAGCCGTCTCCTCAACTTGTAAATTTCGTATAAGCGTGTCAGAGATACAGCTAACGAACTCTTTTGAAGAGTTGGTGAGATGTTCCTGGGCAGTTCGTGAGGGTTCACAGAACCCTTGCTCTGACTCACTTTGACCTAAAATAGATGCTTTATACGAAGCATCCATTTCTTCACAGCCAGCATCTTTATCTGAAATCTCAGCATTTAGTTCTCGTTTTTTAGCATCTGGTTCTTGTTTTTCCGAATTAGCTTTCTCCCAAAATTCCTTCATCCGGCTACCATGCAAATTCTTCACCATCCAGCTAGCCGTTTCTCTGCCATCCTGAATAGACTTATCAGGCTTGAAAATGAACAGTCCACTTTCAGCGAGAATTTTCTTCGCAGAGATAAAAGTACTGTACCCCAAAGCTGACATCTCGGAAATACCTATCAGTCTTTTTTGATTCGTTTTGCCAGTGATCCCATGCAACGATTACCTCATCTCCCAAATCCTCTACAACTTCACCCCTCTCGACATACAAAGTGCGGTAAGGATCAGCATGGGCAACGATAGAGCCGATGCTGATAGTGTCTGGTTGAGAGGATGCGTTCTGGAGTGCGGTAATTAAATCAGTTTCTTGGGTAGTTAATTCCGCCCAGTAGTCTAATTTAATCACTTCGTACTCTTGGGCCACTGCCCAATAGTCCTGCCACGTACACCCAGGCTGTGAAAGCACCCGTCGAATATCGCTAACCGCTTGGGGCAACATTTCCAATTGTTCGGCACGGTAAGCGATCGCAGATGGTGTAGGTTCGCTTCCCAAGATTATCGCCGCCGCTTCGAGCGCTTGGGTATTGTTCATAGCGCTGGCGAGATTCTTCAAAGCCATACCCATGAGCCGCAGACATTCTTGGGCATTCTCTTTGGGGGGTTCTGCTGCAAGCGATCGCAAATCAATAGTTTTCTCTAACGCCTGTTTTACCTGCTTGTTCAACGCTTTAGTCGCTTGCTGGGTCATGGTATTTCCCCACTGTTGAACCGGATGCTGTTGTACGGCACGTTCTAGTTCCTGAATGCGCTGCTGAAGTTGTTGATTCTCAATCTCCAGCTTTCTCAACCCTTCCATTTCATCCAGCCGTTGCTGTAACTGGATGTTTTGCTCCTTCTGCTGTTTGTACAGGTTTTGCAAGGATTGGATTTGTTCTTGCATCTGAGCTTCGGCTCTAGCCCCTGCTTCTGCCTGCAAACCAATCCTCAATTCCTGGGAAAGTCGCTCTAACTCTTGCTGGTGTTGCTCTTTGATTTGGGCGATCGCTTCGGTATATTCTGCGGGGTAAGTGCGCTCTCTGGGAAAGGGAACGCTGGGGGCATCTAAATCAGCATTGTTGACCAAAAGCCTTTCACCATCGCTAAAGGTGACAATCTGCTGATAGTTATTGGGTGCGTCTGCCTCAATCACTCCCGAATCCCCATAACGAGGATGTTTTGGTGATGAGACAGTCACAGAATTACACAATTGCGTTTTGACTTTTTCTTGTTTTGTGCTACTGGTTCTAGTGGGTGACGTATTTTTTGGAACGACCTTCTGTACTGCTTTAGCGAAATCGGCGGCAGTGGGGAAGGGTTTTTCTTGGGCAGCGATCGCAACAGCTTGCTCTAACTTATCGGGAGTTTTGACCAGTGGAGTAGCGAACGAGTCTGAGAAGGTTTAGTAATCTTGTCTTTGAGTGACTCTGGTAGGGTATCAAAGAAAGGCTTTTTACAAAAGAGATTACAGACTGATTAAACATCAGTCCTAAAACAGCCAAAGTACACCGATTGCAATTGATGAAACGACTGAATATTTATGACGTTGTACGCTATGCAGCACTTGGGTAGATAGAAGCTTTTGATACTACTAAAAAACGCATTAATCAAACAGGTTAATATGAGACTAAGGAAAATCCTTATTTTATCTAAGGATTTTCCTGATTAGTAAAATTGTCTATTTCAACATAAGTTATTTTTATTTCTACAGAGTATAAAACCATCAAACATCTAGCTAAAAAGGTGGTAGTATTTTCTGGAATCTATATTTGTGGATTTGTAGCTTTATAAAGATTGTAAATAGTACGATTCATCAAACCCTTCTCTTTATTAATAGGGGAACTTGAGTGTTATGGATGAAAAAAAAGAAACGCTTTTATATATCTTGTGTTTTACAGCACTTCCGCCAGCTATGAGGTACATCCTCAAATCTGAAAGCTTTGATAGGAGAGGGCAAGGAGAAAAACTGTATTGCATAATAGCCGGAAGCGCTGTATAAGAACCGAAGATGAGTCAGGCAAAGGAATTATATTCAGTTCATTGTGAAATTGAAGCTTAACCGCATGATGCAGTTAGGTAAGCCGAGCATCTACAAAATAGCAGACTAATATACCGCTCCAATCAAGTATTGGTGTATCTTTTTTCGATTCATGCAAAAAAGCCCCCCGTAACACATAAATTCTGTCAATAAACAAATTGATGATTTTTCTAAAATCTGCATAAATAGCTAAAAATCAGCAGATAAGACAGTTAAGGGGAACCCTAATTTTGAGTCTTTAATTCGAGCAAAGCGACTTGACGCATTGAACGTAAATTCTCATATCTTGGATATATTTCAATATGAAATCAGGCTCAACATTTATTCCAATAAACGTGTCTATTGTGTTATTCATAATCAAAAAATGGAGGTAGATAACATCGTAGTTTTTCTCATAAAGACTGCTTTCATAGATTTCAAGTTGTCAATCTAATAATCAATATGCCATTACCAAAATTAGCTAAATTCCTTAATCCATCAGGTGAACCTGTAATAGCACCAGGTGGTATTCAGGATACATCATTCAATCGTGATGCCCTTTCCAGGTTTGTTTGCAATACCCTAGATGAAGCTTTAGCAGCCGTACCAGGTGGCTTTGACATTATTGTAGTTGGATCGGGAATGTATGGCGCATATTTTGCAACCGATATATATAACAAAACAAAGAATTTTGGGTCTGGTCGTCCTCGCCCTAAAATTTTAGTTCTTCAAGAAGGCCCATTTTTGATTCACGAACATTTCCAAAACCTACCTTTGGGATTAGGAGGACTTTATGAATTACCTCTTGCCAATCTTCTACCTGAAGGACAATATCGAATCATTAACGTAAATGGTACATCAGAGGGACAAGGAGTTCCATTTGGACGCGATTTTGCCGGAAAATTCCGACCTCATCATCGTTGTGTTGGTGGGAAAGGTCTTTTTTGGGGTGGTTGGTCTCCTTCCTTGACTACTGCTGATTTGGTTCAATGGCCAAACTCAGTCTCTGCATTCTTGAAGAGCGAACAGGGCTATAATTTTATCACTCAAGAAATTGGCGCAGATTACGATATTGATCGGCGTGGCAAAGAAGAGGACTTTATCTATGGCGGACTTTACGAAGCTTTACTCAAACGCTCTCGTAAATTAACTCCATTCAACATCCCAGTAGATAGTTATTCAATTGATCGTGTGCTTCAACCACCGATCGCAGTCAAAGTTGAATCTGAATTATCCGGATTGTTTAGTCCAGATAAATATAGCAGTCTACCTGGTCTTTTGAGTGCGATTCGGGAGGATGTAGGAAGGTCAAACAATAATGATCAAGATCGCTATCTATTTTTAGTACCAAACGTTACTGTCCTAAATTTAGAAACACAAGAGGGAGTTGTCCGAGGCATAAGAGTTGCTGTTAATGACCCAGTTGATGCAGGCGAGATAGTTCAAAACATTACAGTTCCTGAGCAAGGGATGGTAGTTTTAGCCGCTAATTGTGTTAATTCAACCCGCATAGCCAGAAACTCTTTCCCTCGCCCAGCGTTACTTACAAAAGAACGTATGGGAGCTAACCTGATGGTTCATATCCGAGGTAATTATCTTTGGAAGATACGCCGTACCCACCTCGAAAGTTTACCTATCTTAGAAGAAGAAGGATTGTTCAAAGATATCTTCAAAGATAAAGTTTTACAGCAGGCAGCTTTACAGATTGAGGGTACAGCAACAGATTTAAACTCCAATAACCTCACTGGACGCTTTCACTTCCAATTTTACGCAGCACCCAATGCTGGCAATAACGCCGAGTACTCTCTTTATCAGATGATACCCGATCGCGATGACCTACTTGAGAAAGCCCAACAACTAAAAGGTGAGCCAGATGCCAATGAATGGATCACCGTAGGGATAAGAACTTGTGGGGAAGATTTCGGCGACAAAGAAGCGCCAGTAGAATATAGCGGGGTACGTAGTGCCAACACTAGTTGGATGGATACCAGCCCCTCAGCTAAAGACCGTTTTGGCAACCCAGAAGGCTATGTTCAACTTGTGGAAACGGACGAGGTATTGAAACTTCGTAATGCACAGAGGGCAGCAGCTTTCCAATTCATTGCTCGGTTAGCCAATGTTACCGTTGAAGAAGCTGGCAAAAGACAGGGTGAACCTAACGCTAATCCCAATATCATACTTGTTGATGCTGTTGAAGACGGCTTAGGAACTACTTATCACGAGTGCGGTACTCTTTGGATGGGGGAAAATCCAGAGACATCTGTAACTGATGTGCATGGACGCTTTCATCATGTTGCCAATGCTTATTGTGCCGATCAGTCCTTGTTCCCCACAGCAGGCTCCGCGAATCCTGTGCCGACAGGGTTAGCGCTGGCTCGTAAAGTAGCTTTAGGTATTACTGAGCGATATCAAGAAGAAAAGCCTTTTGAAGACAAAGATGGTGACTTTCAATCTCTCTTCAACGGTAATTTTCCTGGTGTATGGCGTTCTGTTGGGGCTGCAAACTTTACACCCTTACAGCCTTTAGGGCAGCCTCCTATTATTGAAGCAGGAAAAGCTGGCGCAGATAGTGTTTTAGGGTTGCTCTATTATCAACCGAAGCAATTCAAAGATTTTGTTCTGCGTCTAGAGTGGAAAGCCTTTTCTATACGTGCGAACTCTGGAATATTTTTACGTATCCCAGATCCTACAGGAAAATCCCTTGACAACTCTTTCTATGAAGCTTGTACAGAAATTCAAATCGATGAAACTGGGAAGAATTATCGAGATGATAGAAATCCTCAATCAATATTTGGGGGATTCCGTGAGAAGACAGGTGCAATTTATACTCTTGCTCCCGCAGCACAGGGTATGAGTAAGGTAATCCGTCCCAGATTTACAGCTGATGGGCCTTGGAATGTTTACGAGATTACTGTTCAAGGCGATTCGATTGTCGTAGTTCTTAATGGTGAGAAAGTATCTAACACTACTATTGCTGCACCAAAGCAGAGGGAAGGTTATATAGCCCTACAATGCCACACCGAAATTGTTCAGTTCCGCAATATCCGCATTAAAGAATTGTAAAACACGGAGAATATAATAACTATGCCATTAGATTTAACGACCAATTCAGGGCCAATTGATCAAGATAATCCCAAAATTGCAGATGTTCTCAAGGACTTACAAGGAAACATCCTTAACGGGCATGGACGAGATCATGCTGCCCATATTTTTATCGCCTTCGATAAACCCAATCAGATCGAAAACGTCAAAAAGTGGATTGCTAGATTAGACGTTACTTCAGCTAAAGCCCAATTGGATGGAACAGAACGCTATAAACGAGAGAAAGTTGATGCGGGTTTATTCACCCATTTTGCTTTGAGTACTAGTGGTTATGCTCGTCTCGGCATCCCAGTAAACAAAATACCTACAGGAGCAAACCCACAAAAACGAACAGCTCCATTTTACGCCAATTCTTTTCAAGAAGGAATGAAAAATCGCGCCTCAGTTCTTCTTGATCCGCCTACGAGTAACTGGGAAAGTGGATTTCAAAACTCAATTGATGCAGTTTTGCTCCTTGCTAACGATGAACCGGCGGAATTAATCGCTCAGGAAATTAAAATTCTTGAACAACTCAAAGATATCGCCACAGTCAGAACCATCGAGCGTGGGTTTACCTTACGACGCAAATTTGATACTGTCGATACGACTAACCCTAGTAATGAGTTCGGTGTAGTTGTCGAACACTTTGGTTATGCTGATGGTGTTAGTCAACCTATCTTTCTAAAAAAACAGTACGAACGAGAGAAAAGCCTAAAAGGAACTCGTTTCTGGGAACCAGATGCTCCTTTAAAGTTGGTTTTAATTCCCGACCCAAATGGCAAGACGGCAGACGTTAGTTTTGGCAGTTTCTTAGTTTTTCGCAAACTCGAACAGAATGTGCAAGGTTTCAAAACTGCTGAAGCTAAGTTAGGAGAAAGCTTAGGACTGCCAAGAGAATTAGCAGGAGCGATGGCGGTGGGACGTTACGAGGATGGTTCACCTATTGTCCTGCAACCTGGTGACGGTGCTTGGGCGAACACAAATAAACCCGCTATCCCCAACGATTTCAATTATCAAGGTGATAAGTTGGGTTTGACTTGTCCTTTTCATGCCCATATCCGTAAAAGTAATCCCCGATTGGAATCTGTGAAAGCAGATGGTCCTTTCGCTAAGTCGAAGGAGGAAGAACTAGGACACAGAATTGCTCGACGTGGTATTACCTATGGAGGACCTCTCAGCAGTTCTGATAATTTAGATGATCTTCCCACCAATGGAGTTGGATTACTTTTCATGTGCTACCAATCAGATATCTGGGAGCAGTTTGAGTTTATTCAGCGTTTTTGGTGTAATAATCCCAACTTCCTTGAACCTGGTATTTCTGGTGGCACAAATCCAAACTATGATAAAACGGGATTAGACGCGGTTATCGGTCAAAAACTGGGTGAGCAAGCCGATCCAGTGATTAATGAAGCTCCTAAACCCCCAAAAAATTGGCCATCACAGTGGGGGAAATCTACGGTCAAGCCCGAAATTCCCGACGAAAATCAATTTGGTCAATTTGTCACTCTCAAAGGTGGGGAATATTTTTTCTCTCCTTCGATTAGTTTTTTAAAAAATCTCAGTGGTAGTTCACCAAGCAAATAAGGACTTTAAAAGTCGGGTAAAGGGGAAAGGCAAAAGGTGAAGGGTTTCTACTTTTTCCCTTTACCCCTTACTCGAATAGCACTAAGAAAAGCTAAAAGCCTTACCAATCAAGCAGTTTGTAATTGTTTACATCATTTCGATGTGGTGATGTATGAAAAATTACTGAGAAAAATTAAGAAGGCGCTGGTTGCTGATGGAAGAGTGATAGTTTTTGACTTTATTCCTAATGCTGATAGTATTACGCCGCCTCTAAGCAGTAACTAATGCCTTTAATTCCTCAGTTTTTAATCTTGTCCCATAGGATGTAACAATCGGCATACTACGACGAGCGTAATCAACTGGTGGCAGACATATTTTACGACCACGGGCAGGAATTTATTAAGTTCCGAAATGGTAAAGAAATTCTCAGTAAATCGCAAAGTTTTGCTAAAGAGCGATCGCTAAGTAGACACTCAGTAGAAGTTAGTTCTAAATAATACCTATTTTATAATTAAAACTTATATTCAATAAAAGAGGTTCAAAAACTGAAATTATCAAGAATGTACATCCACCCAAATAATGACCATTGACGACTTTACCAAAACAGCTTGCACTAACTGATTCAGAAACCCTTGACGAAGTTCTGGATTGTTTAAGTGAAAATATTTCTATTGAGACCCAAGGAGTTTGCGATCAGAAAACTCTATTTGAAATATTAGTGAGAGCAGCAAGTAGTGGAGATAGTATTGAGAATACAACAAAAGTTTTAAATAGTAGTCCATGTGGTAGCGATATCAGGTATCACTTAGATAAAATCAATAATTTTGAGCAGCTAGAAAATCAAATCAATTTAGCTCTCAAAAGTAGAATTCCTCATCGTATTAAAAATGCATATCATAAAATTGCCATTGATTTAAATTTAATTCCTTACTATGGGAAACCTGATAGTGATGAAGACCCTTATATTTATAGAAGTCAGGCTAAGTCAGGAACTTGTTCTTTTTATGCCTATGCAACTTTATATATATTAACCAAGGGGAAACGGATTACACTGGCGATTAGAGGAGTACGTTGGTTAGATACAAATGTTGCCATTATCACCTACTTATTAGCTGAACTTGAGACTATTAAAGTAAATGTAAAAACACTGTATTTGGATAGAGGATTTTTTAGTATCGCTGTAATCAGGTGGTTGCAAGCCTTGGATATTCCCTTTATAATGCCAGCGATTAGAAGAGGAAAAAAGGGTGGTGTAAATCAATTTCTTAAAGGCAGAAGTAGTTATAAAACTACTTACACAATGGGTGAAGAGAAAGATAATAATGTTACCTTTAGCTTATGGATTATCTGCAAATACAAAAAAGGGACAAGAAAACAACATGGTATTGAATACTTTGCTTATGTTGTTTATAAGTCGAAAATAAACCTATCTTACATTCATCAAGATTATCGAAAAAGATTTGGAATTGAAAGCAGTTATAGATTAAAAAATCTATGTCGAATCAGAACAAATAATAAGAAGCCCGTATTGAGATTATTATATGTTGGTATTTCTTTTGTGTTAGTCAATATTTGGGTTTATCTTCTTTGGTTTAAGATTAGTCGAAAACGAAAGGGTAGGCGATTAATTTATCGTAACCTTTTCTGTCTTAAACAAATGTTAGCTTTTCTACGTCAAGTTGTTGAGCGCAAATATGGAAGTGTTAAAGGTATTTATATTCCATCGGGTTAGCAATCGTTAAAAGTTGCTTAACTATAAGTAAAAGTAATTTATCCCAGCCTACGGGTTAAGATAGTTTCGCAGAAAATGTATCTCAAGTTACAAAATATTGGCGATCGCTCTCTTGGAAAAAACTTTGCGATTTACTGATTCTGGTTGACACTGCTTATAAGTGGGGATGGGAGCGAGTCGCAGATTATGCGTCCCCGTTTTCAGAAAATAATTGGTCGCTTGGCGGTATCAATGCAAGAGAATCTTGATTTACACTTTCTGCACAAGAGTAGACAAGCACCGTCAAGCAGCAATCGCTTTAGCAGGTATAACTCGCAAGATTTGCGCGATCTCTTTCTATGATAGGCGATAAGCCTACGGCATGGCTTCGCTTACCGCAACAAGCAGGGGATATTGATCTGGATGAGAGAGAAACACGTCGCCTCATCGATGCCCAACTACGAGCAGAAGATGGGAAGTAGATTCACAATAGCTTACTTATCCTCATCGAACTAAGATCATGCTTAGAAACTCCCTTAACAAATTTGGAACTGCTTCCATATATTGGTTTCGATGGATTGCATCCATTGTGGATAAAACTGGCAGCCACCTCAAAGCTGCAACAATAGGAGACAATTGTTGAGCTTGCTCAAACGCTTGTTCGAGTCTTTCTTTAGTCTCATATTCAGCCCATTGTTCTAAGTAGAAACCTCTGAGTCGCTCAAACCAAGATGAATTTTTTGCTAATTTAAATCTCCTTCTCAAACAATCGTAGGTACTATGGAGGCTGAAAAAAGGATGAGTGATGCTACTATCACCCCAGTCAAAAAACAAGTAATTTTCATCGCAAATAAAGATGTTCCCATCGTGTAAATCACCATGATGCAAAGTTTCTGGTATACCAAAGGTCGCTAGTTGTTCACATAATTTAACTAATAAGTTAGCCTGATTCTGTAAGCACTGATATTCGAGTAAATTAAGTCCACCAGGTTGATTCAGCCCTAACGTTTCGGTATCCATTAGCAGTTGTTGAAACCTAACAGGCAAGTTTGCTAAACGACGATCAGGCACACCCAGTTCCAGAAACTCATTAAGATATTTGGTACAATCCTGCTGCAATTTTGCATAGCAGGGTAAAAGATTCTGCCAATGTTTAATATCATCTTCAATTTTCAGAGTGTCCTGAAGCATCATCCCTCCATCAAGCATAAGTAGCCAACCAAGCTCCCCATTAATCGCTAAAACTTGTGGCATACATTGAGGATACCGATGCGATAGAACTTGGCTAAGTGCGGCTTCATGAGCAAGCTCTGATACAACTGCTTTGAAATAAATGTTACCGATGCTTGTGGGTATTTGCAAAACTGTTGACCAGTGACGAACGCGAAGCTGCTTAATTGAATCAATGCGTTTGATGTCTTTTTGATGTAACTCACAATCAATCCAACTACTGGCTTGCTCAAGCCAG
Organism: Nostoc sp. CALU 546; assembly: GCF_048836525.1. Taxonomy (NCBI): domain Bacteria; kingdom Bacillati; phylum Cyanobacteriota; class Cyanophyceae; order Nostocales; family Nostocaceae; genus Nostoc; species Nostoc sp. CALU 546. Next base: position 39,737 of record NZ_JAWJTF010000060.1, on the reverse strand, counting down.
CTTTGTTGTGTCCAAAGTAGTCCATCAAGATAAGTCACACAGATCCTCAACGAGTGTTTTTTAATTGCAAATGCTTTTTTGTTAGTTTAACCTGACTTTAAAGACCAATGAATAACCTTGCTTTACAGCCTCCTGCTTTTTCAGCAAACCCTATATAAACCCTACCTCTGCACTGGATACCGCCGCATCATCTCGGCTAACGTCACTGTCTCACCTTCTGGTGTATACATATCTGCCCCCGACATAGCAATCACAATTCTCTCCCGCCTTGCTTACTCAAACCAAGCAATCACATCAGATTTGGTCTGTGCGGACTCTTCCAAGTTCGTAACTCTTCTTTCAAATAAGCAATAGCCGTTCGCACTAGTGTCTCCAAAGGAGAAGGCTTAACCCTTCACTTATCGTATTCTGGTACTGCAATGAAAGGCAATCGCGTTACTCATCCCACTTCACCAACACCCATCCACCGCAACAATCCCCCACTGCGGAAACTTCGCCAGCAATTTCTTAATCACAATCTGTAAAGCCGGATCATCATTCCAACATTCCTGCAAAAAGTCAAATCCCGGATTCTCGCCCGAATTCGCCGCTCGATTCAGTTTTTCCCTTCTTACAGGTCGCGCATTTGCCCTTGCAACAATCGCCTCATACGACCATTTTTCAGTGACGGGCGCGGCGGAACTTTCACCCTCATGATCTGCTTTGACTCCTACACCTGAAACTGAATTTTCAACTAACAACGAAGTGGGATTACCTTGTTTTACCTGCCCCTGAGTTTGATCTGCGATCACAGATGGTGTCGATTCAATCCCTAAGATTATCACCGCCGTTGCAGGAAAAAATCGCATTGCTCCCTGTAGAACAAGAATACAGACTTCGTTAGAAAATAAATTTACCTGATTTAAACATTAAAAAAATCCCAAAACCTGAATTGCTGAGTATGATATATGGAAAGGTATCGGCATAATAAATATTTATACAAATAGGAGCTATATATGTCTTTGAGCAGCGATTCAATTCATTGGTCTATTAAGTTTGTACACAGTCATTCTGATGGAGATTTGTTTCCGAAAATTTTAGAATTTGATGCTATTAATCAAATGGCAGATGAATTTGTAAAACTTGTTGAAGGAAAAGATTTATCATTGTTCCCGCCTGGTTCTTGTCGTCGCTTTATTGTTCCCAAAGATGAAATAGCATATCGCCAAGCAACACAATTAGATCCGCAAGATTCAATTCTCTTTACAGCATTAATTTATCAATATGGACAGGGCATTGAAAATCGAAGATTGCCAAATACAAAAGTGTTTAGCTATAGATTTAAACCAGATGCCACACTAGGACTTTATGCAAGCCAAACCGCATGGAACGACTTTTGGCAGTCAGCCTACACAGAAAGTAAAAGTTTTAACACTATTTTATATTGTGATATTGCTGATTTTTACAATCAAATTTATCATCATATAATTGAAAATCAATTAATTGCATCACAATTTCCTAATCAGGCTATAAAGTGGATAATTTCCTTATTAGAGTCAACAACAGCAGGAGTATCTCGAGGAGTACCTATAGGGCCTCATGCCATCCATTTAATCGCTGAAAGTGCAATGATTCCAATCGATAATAGCCTTTCCTCCATTGGCATCAAGTTTATGCGCTTTGCAGACGATATATTAGTCTTTTGTGATTCTCCTAATTCTGCAAAGCAGGCATTGGCTTCTATAGCATCAACTCTCGATAAGCAGCAAAGGCTAATGCTTCAAAGACATAAGACCAAGTTTTATAAAGCCTCTGAATTTAGAGCCTTATGCCGAAGTATGGTTGAGGATCGACCAATTAGTTTTGCCGAAGACAGAGTTTTAAAGATCGTTCGGAAGTATTCAGGTGACAATCCTTATGCAACGCTTTCTTACAATGTAATTTCTGATGAGGACTGGAAGGCAATATCTGGGAATATAATTAGCAGTATTATAAAAGACTATATGGGTAAAAATAGATATGTGACATCAATGATAAAACAATTTATAGAATCATTTGCTCCCAGTTTAATAGTTCAAAAATTTAGCTCCCAATTTAGCAATTTAGGGCAAAAGGAAGTAGATTACATTCGCCTTCGATGGTTTTATAGGCGCTTAACGCAGATAGGACATCCTGGCGCAATTGATATTTCACTTGAGAATATAGCAAACTTAGCTCCCTGTTTTTCTAATATATGTATTTATCTGTCTTCAGTTCAATCTATAGAGCCGGAAAAATGGATAATAATTGGTGAGAAATTACTAAATTTACTAGAATCCAATGAAGTACAAGGTAACGAATACTTTCGACTTTCTATTTTGAGTTTGTTCACTAAGAATCAATATATCAACCATTTTTCTGCATTAGCTAGGCAATATACTTCTAGTGAACCATTCGCTAGAAGAGAGATACTCTTATCAGCGAAACAAAATGCAGCCTTTGATTGGCTACGAGAATATAAAGAGAGCTATCAAACGATGGATGTTTGGCAACAAATTGCCTACATATACACTTGTTCAGGATTCCCAAAAGATGAAAAGAAGTATTTTTTAAATAGATTAACACTTAACAGACCTTTTGAGATTGTCTTGGCAAAATGGGCAAAAAATGTCTAACACTATGAGATAGCAGACAATGAACCTTTCTCTTAAGAATTAAAGCTAATTACCACTACTGAACTTTGGCATTAGCCTGCTTAAAGTTTTGACTCTTAAAGTTTGGATTATTTTTTAAATAAAGATAATCAATTAAGTTGCATACAACTTAATATGAATCTCTTACTACAAGCGAATCAGTCTGAAAAAATCAATGATCCTTAGAAAGCAAAGAAGTGTGGTTGAGTTATTCAATTTCAGTAAACCAAAAAGTTCTGCGATCACTACTCATTCCACTTCACTAGCACCCCATCCACAATCGCAATCCCCCACTGCGGAAACTTCGCCACCAACTTCTTGATCGCAATCTGCAAAGCAGGGTCGTCATTCCAGCATTGTTGGAGGAAGTCAAAACCAGGATTTTCCCTAAACTGAGAAGCCATCTTCAGTTTCTCCATTCGCAATAGTCTAGCTTGGGATCTCATGGCGATGTCTTCAGTGGTAAACAACGCCTCACTAGATTCTTGCACCTGATAATTGACTACAGATATATTCCACTGCTTCTCAAACTTGCTAATTGTTGCTCTTATGCTGGCGTAATACTTGCTGTCTAGCAAATATTGAATTACCCACAAGGGGGGGCATTCTCCACTGTTTGCTCTATCCAACCATTCAAATATCTCATTTTGATTTAATGACACGGGTGCGGCGGAACAAATACCCTCATGACAGTCCCTCACCTCAACACCACAATCTTGATTTTCAACCAACAACGAAGCAGGATTACCTACTTCTGCTTGCCCCTGAGTTTGATTAGCGATCGCAGAATTTAAAGATTTTTCACTCTTAGCAACGGGCGCGGCGGAGAAAGTACCTTCATAACAGTCTTTCGGCTCATCACCACAATTTTGGCTTTCTTCTATCAACGAAGCAGATTCACCCTGTACAGCTTCCACAAGCGTTAGCGTCGTGCAGTAATTCGCCGTAGGCGAGTCTTCCTCGTTCTCTGACACGCTTTCAACAGTCTGAGGCGACGCGCCCCTCAAGGGCGCATGAGCCGTTTCCTCAACACGCGGATTTTCAGTTGGCGCGTCCGAACCAACTACCATACCAACAACCTTAGTTGGTTGTTGGTAGGTAGTTAACGGGTAGTTAGAAACGTTATTAGGTTTTTGTAACCCTTGCAATTCCTCACTTTTTTGACCATTCTTTTGGAATGATTCCAAATCAGACTGAATTTGTTCCACGCCAGGGTGATTTTCATTCCGTCTGGACTGGTTTACTTTGTCCCCGGCGTGGACGGCTTTCTCGTCACAAGAATTGGTTTCCGCAGACGTGGACGATTCCCAGTAAAAGCGATTGTAATAACCATGAAGGTTACGTACACGGTAGCTAATCAATCCAGGTCTACCGGAAGGCAAGCGGCCAAACACTTCCTCAAACTGAAATAATCCTTGAGCAGTTAACGCCGCCCCTGCTTTTTGCAAAGATTTGTAGGTGAGGTTAGTGTCGAGTTTATGAGCAGAACCTCCGAATTGTTCAGCCGCCACGCTATCTAACCAAAGCTGCTGCACAGATGGAGGCTGTTGACGAACCCAGTTAATATCCTCTATCGATACTTTGCAATGTGGTCTAATTGATTTATCTACATCTGCTTCTTTGCGATCGCTTCGCTGCTTGCTGCCACCGTTGATTGCTTTTAACGCTGTAGTAGTCATATTTTCTCCTAAATTCAGTAAATCGCAAAGTTTTGCTAAAGAGCGATCGCTAAGTAGACACTCAGTAGAAGTTAGTTCTAAATAATACCTATTTTATAATTAAAACTTATATTCAATAAAAGAGGTTCAAAAACTGAAATTATCAAGAATGTACATCCACCCAAATAATGACCATTGACGACTTTACCAAAACAGCTTGCACTAACTGATTCAGAAACCCTTGACGAAGTTCTGGATTGTTTAAGTGAAAATATTTCTATTGAGACCCAAGGAGTTTGCGATCAGAAAACTCTATTTGAAATATTAGTGAGAGCAGCAAGTAGTGGAGATAGTATTGAGAATACAACAAAAGTTTTAAATAGTAGTCCATGTGGTAGCGATATCAGGTATCACTTAGATAAAATCAATAATTTTGAGCAGCTAGAAAATCAAATCAATTTAGCTCTCAAAAGTAGAATTCCTCATCGTATTAAAAATGCATATCATAAAATTGCCATTGATTTAAATTTAATTCCTTACTATGGGAAACCTGATAGTGATGAAGACCCTTATATTTATAGAAGTCAGGCTAAGTCAGGAACTTGTTCTTTTTATGCCTATGCAACTTTATATATATTAACCAAGGGGAAACGGATTACACTGGCGATTAGAGGAGTACGTTGGTTAGATACAAATGTTGCCATTATCACCTACTTATTAGCTGAACTTGAGACTATTAAAGTAAATGTAAAAACACTGTATTTGGATAGAGGATTTTTTAGTATCGCTGTAATCAGGTGGTTGCAAGCCTTGGATATTCCCTTTATAATGCCAGCGATTAGAAGAGGAAAAAAGGGTGGTGTAAATCAATTTCTTAAAGGCAGAAGTAGTTATAAAACTACTTACACAATGGGTGAAGAGAAAGATAATAATGTTACCTTTAGCTTATGGATTATCTGCAAATACAAAAAAGGGACAAGAAAACAACATGGTATTGAATACTTTGCTTATGTTGTTTATAAGTCGAAAATAAACCTATCTTACATTCATCAAGATTATCGAAAAAGATTTGGAATTGAAAGCAGTTATAGATTAAAAAATCTATGTCGAATCAGAACAAATAATAAGAAGCCCGTATTGAGATTATTATATGTTGGTATTTCTTTTGTGTTAGTCAATATTTGGGTTTATCTTCTTTGGTTTAAGATTAGTCGAAAACGAAAGGGTAGGCGATTAATTTATCGTAACCTTTTCTGTCTTAAACAAATGTTAGCTTTTCTACGTCAAGTTGTTGAGCGCAAATATGGAAGTGTTAAAGGTATTTATATTCCATCGGGTTAGCAATCGTTAAAAGTTGCTTAACTATAAGTAAAAGTAATTTATCCCAGCCTACGGGTTAAGATAGTTTCGCAGAAAATGTATCTCAAGTTACAAAATATTGGCGATCGCTCTCTTGGAAAAAACTTTGCGATTTACTGAAATTTTTCCATGACAATGTGAGCGACATTGCACCCATGCCGCGTTTAAGTTTTTTGGCTATCTCAAAGCGAATCTTTCTTTACTCGTTCTCGTCTTTCCAAAAGCGCAACTCGTCTCGGAAATACCTGTCAGTCTTCTTTGATTGTTCCTTCCAGTGATCCCAGGCGACGATTACCTCATCTCCCAAATCCTGAATCACCTCGCCCCTCTCGACATACAAAGTACGGTATGGGTCAGCATGGGCAACTATAGAACCAACGCCAATAGTGTCTGGTTGAGAGGATGTGTTCTGGAGTGCGGTAATTAACTCTGTTTCCTGGGTAGTCAATTCTGCCCAATAGTCTGATTTAATCACTTCGTACTCTTGAGCAACGTCCCAAAACTCTTGCCAACTACACCCTGGTTTAGCTAGCACTGCTCTAATATCACTAACCGCTTGGGGCAACATTTCCAGTTGTTCGGCCCGATATGCGATCGCGGATTGTGTCGGCTCACTTCCCAGAATGATTGCCGCAGCCTCTAACGCTTGGGTATTGTTCATAGCACTGGCAAGGTTTTTCAATGCCATACCCATAAGCCGCAGACATTCTTGGGCATTCTCCTTGGGCGGTTCTTGGGCTAGTGATCGCAGATCAATTGTCTTCTCCAGTGCTTGCTTCACCTGCTTGTTCAACGCTTTAGTCGCTTGCTGGGTCATGGTATTTCCCCATTCTTGAGAAGGGCGCTGTTGTACGGCGTGTTCTAATTCTTGGATACGTTGCTGAAGTCGCTGATTCTCAATCTCCAGTTTCCGCAACCCCTCCATCTCCAAGAGGCTTTGCTGTAACTGGATATTTTCTTCTTTCTGTTGTTTAAACAGTTGTTGCAAGGATTGGATTTGTTCTTGTACCTGGGCTTCTGCTCTGGCTGTGGCCTCTGTTTGCAAACCAATCCTCAATTCCTGGGAAAGTCGCTCTAGTTCCTGTTTATGGCGTTCTTCAATAGCAGCGATCGCTTCCGTATATTCTGCGGGGTAAGTGCGTTCTCTGGGAAATGAAACGCTTGGGGCATCCAAATCAGCATTGTTGATCAACATCCTTTCACCATCAGCAAAGGTAACAATCTGTTGCCAGCGATTTGGTGCGTCTGCCTCAATGGTTCCCTCTTCTCCATACCTTGGGTGTGACTGTTGTGAAACTGTGACAATAGCTTTTTGAGGAACCACTGGTTCTTCAATTTTGGGAACCATTGGTTCCTGAACAATATGTTTTTTGCGTGGAACTTGGGGAACCACAATATTTGCAGCAGCCGCAAAGTCTGATTCGCCAGGGGACGGGTTATCTTTGAGAGCGATCGCTACAGCTTGTTTTAGTTTCTCTGGTTCTTTAACTAAGCGAAGTAACGGACGAGCCTGACGCTCATTTTTGATGTGTCCGCCCAACTCGCCAACCGCGTCTATGACCTTTTTGGCTCCTAGCAGTTGGTTGATTCGTCGGTATCCGCCCCAGGCGTATAACTCACGCTGGCAGTATTCTTCAAAGTTTTTATATCCAGCTTGCAGGTAAAGCTGTTGTTCCCTCATCTGGAGAATTTCATCTACCGCTTGCCACTCGAATCGGTCGATGGCGGTAAAGGTTTCTTGGATGCTGGTGTTGATAACACTGTAATCGAGTGCTGTTGTTTGTTCTCTGTCTAGTGTCAGCATATCTCTTGCCCACTATGTATGGTAAATGCTTGAAAGTTGGGGTGTTGCAGTTTAACCAAAGTGAACTGAGAAGATACTGAAGGGTATTTGCACAAAAATGTGTCAGCATTATAATAAGCTCACTTTGTGATCAACGGATTGAGCAGGCGATCGCATTGCTTTGGTCGGCGGGCGGTCGCTTTTAGCTTTTACGCTGCTTTTAGTAGATCAACTTCTGCACTTTCGCCCAGAATTTTCCTTCTATTCGCTAAAGTCTCTGTTTCTGCTTGAGAATTGAGAGTGACACTTTTTTCTATCCTTAATCTTTTGGGTGGCTCACCTTCCTCAAGCAAGTCTCCAGGCTTACAATTAAGGGCTTCACAGAATCTTGCTGCTGCATCTAATGTGAGTGATTTAACCTTATTTTGTTCAATTTTTTGGATGAACTGAGGACTATAACCAGTCTTTCTAGCTAGGTCATTCTGAGAAAGACCCGCAGCCTCTCTCAATTTTTTTAATGCGATAAACACAATCATCCTCTCCAAATAATACTCCTATTATAGTGGTACTACTATTGGATGTAAACATATAGGACTTACATCTATTGGTATTAGAGTTGCTTATGTGCAACCAATAGTAGTATTACAAATCTCTATCTAAAAGTAACTACTACCCTATTGACTACTACTAATAGGTGTACTAATATTTTATGTATAAGGGTAAGAAAAACGAACCGTCTACACCCGAATGCAATCAAGGGTTCGCAAGCCAAATTACCAAACATTCACTCATTCAACTAACCACAAAACCAAGTGCCACCGGGACTAGCAGCCGGAAGCCAAACTTGTAATGCTCAAGCCAGCGAGGATGATCTCGATGACCTACCAAGTCTTAAAAAACTGGTTATTTAGTGCCATTCGTCTAGAAATCAAAGATTTTACAGCAAAGCTGAATTTAGTAGAGTGTCCTCTTCCGAACACAGCACTTCCTTACACATCCCATGATGCTGCTGTCTGCTGTCTTGAGAATGCTCTTAGCAACTAGCTTTGATGGCTACGCCAAATCTATTTGAGAGCGTTGTGCTAAACCACAACGTTGTTTGCACACATAACAAAAGCGATCGCTCGGTCTGGACAACTTCTGCGATCGCTTTTTATCCAACTGAATGGAGATCAATATTATGACCTACATAACACATACACAGCAAGCAATTCCTAGTTCTTCTGTTGATGAGCAAGCCCTAGCCCAAGCAGAACTATACAGCCACCTCGAATCCCAAGCCGAAGCTGTAGCCCCCACACAAGACCCTCTCACCAGCAGAGATCGCCGCATTATTGGTGAGATTATCGAAGTCCAACCCGAATCAGTTCGCACGATCTGGATTGAAGGCGGAATCACAGTCTGGGTGCAGTTAGTCTGTGGCGGACGACTTCCCTTCGATAGAGACTGGTTCGCAAAAAGAGTTGCAGAGGTCAAAGCGACTCTGCCGGAAACAGCACTGGAACGCAATGAACGTTTAAGCGATGAACTAGAAAAAGCCTGCACTGTTTTTGGTTTATACCACGGGGAAATTGATTGGCTCTCGTTTAGCACCAAACTCTATCAAAACGGGCACTTTGTCGGCTTCGTCGGGTGCAATCAACAAGCTTGGTACGCCAGACCCAGACAGTACGGAGTCAATCGTGTGGCTGCTAGTGCTGAACAAGTGATTGGGCTGCTGCGAGTCCGAGCGGCAGTAGCGGCGTAAGTTGCTGAAGCGAGAAAGGCGATTGCTCCTCCTAGTGGTCTGTCAATTTTCTATTTGTGGATAAAGACGCTTGAGACGGATACGGGCATCCGCTGTTGTGAACTGCCAATCTACAGACTTTTGTGAATGATTGCGTTGAATATACCAAGCCGTTGTTTCTTGTTCTAAAGTTTCAAGATCAGGAATCCGACGATCTAGGCATTGTCGGGTCATTGCGGACAATTCGTTTTCAGCAATATTGAGCCAACTCCCATGTTTGGGAGTATGGTGAATTTCCAAACGTTCGACCAGAGAACGGGCTGTAGACGGCTCAAAAGCTTGATAAAGTGAGGCAAGTTTATGAGTATTTAGCTGGTCACATATTAAAATAACTTTGTCGCTATCAGGATAGTCGTTGTCGAGTAAGTGCTTAATTTCTGTTGCCCAGTCAACCGCTGTTCTCCGTTCACTGATGACTGTTTTGCGCCACCCAGACAACGGTTCTGTAAACATAAAGATATTGGCTGTTCCATTGCGTTCGTATTCATAATCCACCGACTCTGGCTGTCCAGGTTTGGCTGGCAGAGGAATACGGGTTTCTTTGATCAATTGTATAGGTTGCTCATCCATGCAAATCACCGGACGCTTGGGGTCATAGGGCAGGTGATAAATCTCCAGAACATCTTCCATGTGAGATACAAACTCGGCATTTTGTTCTGGTGGAATCACATACATCTGCCGCAAATGAGGTTTGAGTGCATTTTTTTTAGCACTTGACGCACGGTTTCGTGACTAATTGCTGGCACAATTTCTAACTCGACCGCCTTGTCTGCCAGTAACCTCAATGTCCAACGTGCCTGACCAGCAGGCGGTTCCCCACAACGCAAAGCGATTAGTTTTGCTTCCACCTCTCCATCAATGATCGGTTGACGAGGCGGCATTTTACTGGGCTTACGGTTTAATGCTGAATCTATACCTTCTTTTACCAATCGCTCCCTTAGATTTGCGACTGTGTTCCGGTGGCTACTATTGGCGGCAGCAGCTTCGGAGTCCGTCCATCCCTGTCCATTGACATCAATATTTAACAAAATATTGGCGTGCTTAATTTTGTAAGCCGCTGCTTTGCCTATGGATACCAAATCTTGTAGGGTCTGCCGTTCCTCTTGACTTAACCGGACAATATAGGTCTTGAGCATAATCAGTTATTAGGATATCTGGTGAGGTTTACAGTTAATAGCCTCTCTATTTTCCCTCTAACTCACAATTTTTAGCTTGACAGACCACTAGAGTTATGCAATCGCCTTCAAGCTAAATCGTTAATGAAGTGAATCATGGCACAAAGTGTAGCAAGTAACCTCTCACTTAAAGTAGGTAAGTGTCAAGAAAATATTCTCCTACCTGCTACAGATGCGAATGCAGATGTATAAGAAATCTCTAGTACTGCAAGTGAGAAAGGCGATTGCTGCCCCAAACAACTGCAATCGCCACTCAAAGGAAATTTAGATAATCGAAATCATCATGGCACACAGACAATGATTAGCACATTTTCTCTTCAACAGACTCAGTTTGAAGAATCTCTTGACAAAATACTCCTACCTCCAACCAACCCCAACGCAGAGGTCATGGAAATCCTTGGATACAAACTAGTTTACGTTGGCGGAGCTTGCCCCAGAAATTATCGAGTGTACACAGATGATTCCATGATTGGGGTGATATTTCAGCATATTACCCACTGGTCTAACGGAGTCGATTCTCTTCGATACGCCGAGCCAGTTGATGCAGCAGTTGGGTTAGATGACTTCATGAATGTGGCAAGGGTATCAAAAGCGACTACAGAAAAATTGCCCACAGAAGAAGAGTTGCTAGATAAAGAATTCGATGCGCTAACGAGTGACGAGTGGGAGCGGTTAAAGAGATATATTCCAGCAGCGAAACATTTGGTTGCTGCGTAAGGAAAGGGGTGGGCGTTGCTGCCCACTTCCTCAATAAGACTGTTTTACTTACATCATAAATATAGCAATGGAACCGATAGAAATACTGAAGCAGTTCAACTCGTGCTACCTGAAGATTCAGGCGATCGCTCAAGATGAAAACTGGCTCTTGTTAATTGCAGACAAGAAGATTGACCCAGAAGTAGCAACTCACGTGGGTGATACATTGCATTACTTGGGTGAGGCGATGGGTTGTGTAGAAGAAGTTGTTGAAATCAAGTTTAATCAGGAATCAAAATAATGAAACTCTATGTAACCAGTATTCCTCAAGCTTTGCCAAGTTGGGCAACTCTTGTATCAAATAAAGCAGGTTTAATTGAGGTTGAGATCAATGATGAAGACCCTGGTTTTCATTCAACCATTGAGGAACTATCTACTGAAATTGAAGCGGGAATTGTTGGTGTAAAAGCTGGGTATTTATGTCAAATACTCAGCATTGAGATGGTTGATACTAGCGAAGAAAATCATTTAGAGAACGAGATTAAATTGCTCTAACCGCAGGAATTGAAAACACTTCTAGAAGCAGAGATTAAAAAGCGACTATATCAAATCGAAGTGTTGAAATACGAGTTAAAAACAATTCCTGGCATTGTCATAAATAGCTAAGTCGAACACTATCCAGTATCAATGCAATTTTTAGCAACAACAACGCAATTATGGAAACAATCATTATCAACAACAGTGTCTTTCTCATTCCACCCAGCCAACCGAAACTACAAGCGAATTGCGCTAAAGAGTACGGGCAATTTCTTCTCGATTGTCCTCCAAAACTTACAATCCTAGAAGCACAAGCAGGAGGATATCTCAAAGGTAATAAGGCTGATTTTGCGATCGCAATCTCTCGTCCTGACCGCTTACTCACAATCAACGAAAACTTTACCAACGAGCCATTTACCGAACTTTGGGTGATTCCTGTTGCTGGCGGACTCAAAGACCAGTTCAAGGGCCCAGCTTCGATGCTGCTTTGTTTCTTAATGCATCGCCGGAGTAAAGACAGTTTCGCCGGACTGTACAATCACTTCGCCCATCGCGCTTTCCAGCAGTGGTGCGAGGAAGGGATGCCAGGAGATCCAAAAGAGTTCTGTTATCAGGCGATCGCTAGCGTACTGAAAAACTACATTTTCTGCGCGGAGTTTCAGAAAGTGGAAGGGACGCTGGGAACGTACTGGTTTACAGCAATTCTCATTTTGAAATAAATAGGGTATTAATCACCATTTTGAAATTGAAAACGTAGCATAAAATAATTAGTTTTTCAGGGAAAAGCGACACCGAACAGCTCGCCGCAGACATCACTAAAAAAATTGGCTTCATTAATTAAGTATAAATACTCATGTATTATGGAAATTGCCTGAAACCGAAGGGTAAATCCAGGAAAACAGTTCTGTTTTTAGAATATAGAACTCAATTAAAATAACAATTTATAATAGTTGTCGAGCTTTGGTAAAATTAGTGAATTGAAAAATATTAATTAATCAAACTACTCTAAGATGATTCCAAAGGCGGCAACTCTAGAGATTCCTGAATTAATGCAATTTTTACGGTCATCATTACATGACCTACCCGATGAGAGAAAGCGCGGAAATAATACCAGATATCAGGTAGAAGATGCAGTGATGGCTGCCTTTTCAGTCTTTTTTACTCAATCACCCTCGTTTTTAGATCATCAACGTTTGATGAAAAGCAATAAGGGGAAAGATAATGCTGAAAGTTTATTTTCAATTGAGACAATTCCGGGTGATAGTCAAATAAGAAATTTGTTAGACCCAGTTCCATCTGCTACGATATTTAAGTCTTTTCAAAAAGTCTATGAATGGTTAAATAGAAATGGAGTTTTGAAAAAGTTTCTCTACTTGGATGGAGAAATTTTAATAGCTTTAGATGGTACAGAATATTTTTCATCTAAAAAAATTAATTGTCCTCATTGTAATTGCCGTAATCATCGAAACGGAACTACAACTTATTTTCATGGCTGTGTCACACCTATTGTGGTTTCTCCTAATCAAAAACAAGTGATTAATTTAGAACCAGAATTTATTAAAAAGCAAGATGGACATCAAAAAGAAGATTGTGAAAATGCGGCTGTTAAAAGATGGTTGAATAAGAATCATCAAAATAAATATGGTTATCCTGTAACCCTTTTAGGGGATGACTTGTATTCTCGCCAACCTATTTGTACCTTGGTGCTACAACAAGGTTATAATTTTATTTTTGTTTGTCTGGAAACGTCACATAAAACTTTATATGAATGGCTAGAATTTTTAGAAAGAAGTGGAGAAGTTACAACTGTTGAAAAGAAACAATGGGATGGCCGAAAAAATTTAATTTATCGTTATCGTTATGCTTCTAGAGTTCCTTTACGAAATGGAGACTCAAGTCTCGAAGCTAATTGGTGCGAAGTGACTGTTATTAATGAGAAAACACAGAAAATTATCTACAGAAATAATTGGATAACTAATCATAAGATCACCGAAAACAATGTTGAAGAGATTGTCAAAGCTGGACGCAGTAGATGGAAAGTTGAGAATGAAGGTAATAATGTTCTAAAAAATCACGGTTATAATTTAGAGCATAACTTTGGTCATGGTCAAAATCATCTGTGCGAGTTCTTATTGTCTTTAAATTTACTAGCTTTTTTATTTCATACTGTTTTAGATTTAGTCAATTCTACCTATCAAAAAATTCGTGAATTATTAGTAACTCGGACTAATTTATTTAATGATATTCGTACCTTAATAAAATTTATCTGGTTTAAAAGTTGGTCGGAGCTTTTCTTATTTATTCTTACCGAATATGTCCCGATCACAAAAGCAAATTCTAGTTAAAAATGTCAAATTTTTGACAGGAGGTAAAGATTATTAATTGAGAGAATTTACAAAGTAGGTCTGAGTTTCAGCTATATTTATAAGTTGAAATCTATTTTTCATGGGCAGATTTTTTAAATTATTTCTCTTCAGCCAATTATCATGATTATTTTTCAAATAAATCATAATTAGACAGAAGTTTTTTAGGTAAATAAGAGGATTTTATATTCTTTTGTTTTCAAAATGAGAATTGCTGACTGGTTTATTCAGTGGTCGTATCGCAACCCACAGTCTGATTTTGAAAAGGATGCCCTCGTTGCAGCCGAAATGATTCGCTCTGGTGCTGAATCTGGGACAACACTCCACTGGGTAACGAATGATACTTATGAGCGCTGGGCTAGCAATGCTGTCACTGCACCAGCATTACCTCCGGTTTCGGAGACTGAGGCACGGACATCTCTGAAAGGGCAAAATCAGACAGCAATGCCGCAAGGTAACAAGTGGTAATTAAACACGAAAAAGGCGATTCATCTTTGAGTCGCCACTACATAAATTAGCGGTTCAAATAAGTCAATGAAAATCGGTACTGTCTCAGTTAGTTATTCCAGAAAATTTAACTTGGGCAATTATGAATCAATCGAATTGGGCTGTTCTTTATGGGCACAAGTGGAAGATGAAGAAGATGCGGACGGTGTAGTTCAATTTCTCTATCATCAGGCGAAAGTAGCAGTCAAAGAGGCTGTGATGCCTGTAATTAAAGTCAACGAATTTCAAATCAGTAAAGTCAAATCTCAAAAAAAGGTGACAACCGATTTCGGTGACATGGAGGATTTATGAAAAAATTAACAGGCTTTATTCCCATAGCAACATTACCACCATCTACTGCGGCTTCTGCTAAACAACAACTCCTGGAAACAATTGAATGGCTCGACAAGGAGGGTGCTGCTACTGAAACCAACCTCAAACTCTTGACTGCAATTGTTGAGTCTATTCTTTGCTCGGAAGAATCATACACCAGATTTTTACAGTGTGGGTTTGATGCAGCCATTGAGTTTTTCGATACCAATTATCAGAACTGGGAATTTGAAGAGTCAACGTCATCACCTCATAATCCCAGGAATTGGGATGAATACAAGCAGCTACAACAAACACGGGCTTTGTCACAGTCATAGTTTCAAAAACATGAAAAAGTCAAATTCTACATTTCTACGCCAAAAAGGAGTTAACAAAGGTGCTAGTCCGATGGAACTTTAAGTTAAAGCCCTGTCAGCTTCAACAAGCAAAAATGTCGCAGTGGTTAATCACTCTCAGGAAGCATAGAAACTATGCACTTAGAGAACGAGAGATTGGATACAATACTAATAATCAGAATGCTGATCAACCAGTTAATTATGCTTTTGGTAGTTACTGCGATCTGAAAACCAGAGTTGAATATGGTGGATATTGTCCACTAACTTGTCCCGTGCTGAAACATGGTGTTATTCCAACTGATCTAAATATTGCCCTGAAAACATCGTCATCTATTATCAAGTGGGATAGTGCTTCTAATATCCAGATAAAAGTAACAACAAGGTTAAGACGTAAACTCAAACATTTTAGTGAGATTAGTACTGTTGTCTTGCAGGGTAACATCCTAAAGTTAGATACTGCATTTACAAATTTTTGGCGGCATGGTAAAGGATTCCCACGTTATTTCCGAACTTTAAATAGTTTCAATTACTCACCAGGACACGTTAAAATTAAGACAATTAAAGATAATTATGCCACTGTCTATCTTCCAGGGATTGGCAATGTCAAAATGCACAATAGTCGAGATTTAACCAGTATTCAATCCGTAAGGACTTGTACTGTTAAAAGAACAGGTGGTTACTGGTTCTTATCGATGTTAGTTCAACTACCTCAAGAACTACCAAAAGAAAAGCCAATATCTCAAATCAAATCAGTAGTCGGGATTGATGTTGGTGTGAATAAGCTTGTAGCTTTGTCAGATGGTAGTTTTGTTGAAAATATTAGAGTTACAACTAACATCAAAACATCTAGACGTTTAACTATGCGTCAACGTGCCTTAAGCCGCAAGCTTCAGGGTTCTCAAAACAAAAACAAGGCATACGCTAGAATTGCCAGAACACAACATAAACTAGCACAACATCGAGACGGCTACAATTGGCAAGCAGCCAGTAAGATTGTCAAAACTGCTGATGCTGTTGGGCGTGAAGACCTGAACATCAAGAACATGGTTAAGCGTGCCAAACCAAAACGTGATGGCAAAGGTGGATATAAGAGAAATGGTGCTAGTCGCAAGAGTGGTTTAAACAAGGCTATCCTTGATTGTGCTTGGGGTGATTTATTCGCCAAAATTGCTTGGTTAGCTGCTAAATCTGGTAAACCAGTTATCCTAGTTAATCCCAAGCATAGCAGTCAGGAATGTCCACAGTGCAGACATACTGACAAGAGTAATCGCAGTGGAGAAAAATTTCTCTGTACTAACTGCGGATACACACAACACGCTGACACAAAAGCTTCTCGAACAATTGCAAAACGTGTGGGATTAGTCTTCCCCAAAAACATCAAAAAGACTCTACCGGGGGACTCTCGGAAAGTTATGCCTGTGAAGATATCGCTGCCGATGGGTGGAGAGTCCAGGAACCATGCCTATGAGTCATTGAATATTCAGTTAAGTTTATTTGATTTAACCCAGTATACAGTGGCTGACAATCGGATATCTAAGAGATACGGCAAAAACTCTTAGAGAATCTGTGTGTCTTTAGACCACAGAGCGTCAACGACCGCACCATAGAAACAATTGCAATTATCTCTCTGCTCTTGACTGGGTTTTCGGGAGTTGGAGCAATGGGGTGCTGGGGAATGGAGATTGCTACAAGTTCTCAACATTGGCAGCATCAGAAAAAGACTTGCTTGGGGATGATGTTAGTTAGTTTTTCAGGCTTCTTGGGCAGTGCTTTGATTGGAGCGAGTTTCAGTATTCATGAGGACAAGTTTTAGGAGGAACAACAATGGAAATCAGATTAACCACAGCAGAGATTCGGACTATTTTACAAGGATGTCAATATACGTTGCGGCTTGTGGGGAGTAGTCGAGATTATCGTAAAATTCAATCGTCAGAACACTTTTCTACCTCAAATGATGTTGTGCTAAACGATGCGTTCAATATTTTAGGAGAAGTAGTAGACGCAATTGATGAGGTAGAGCAATTTTCTCAACAAGGAGAATCCAGTCATGGAGCAGGAAATTAAAAATGCAATTGGTTTGGGCAATCCTGAACTCGTAATAGAGTCATTTCCAAAACTTGAACCAGAACTAAAACCAACAGTAACGATTTACGACTTCGGAGCTTTGTTATCTAAGCACGAACCACCAAAAAACAACGATAACAGATGTTCATCCCCACGGCTGCTTGGCGATCAATGCGCTGATTGTGAAAACCATCAAGAAAATCATGTTTTACATAGGAGCCACAACATGACATTCACTCTGGATAATCGCTCTAAAAACAAAGAATCTTCTTTAACAAAAGCATTGCGACAGATACAGGAGTTAAACTCTAAGATTCAGGAATTAGAACAGTGCCATCAAGATTACGTGCAGAAGCAACAAAATCTGATTGCAGCCATCGCTGAAATCTGTGTTTCTCCGATCCAAGAAGTACAAGCGCTTCGTATTCTGATTTATCGGGGAGAAGCAGCCTGTCGGCAGTACTTGCGTTCAGTGTTGGTTAAACAACGTCAGACTTCATAGAGATCAAGCACTCATTGATTCCGGTTCAGTACCAGATATTTCCAAAACTCGCTGTAACCAATATGAAATTTGAGCAGATGCAGATTGCTTTTGTTCAGCATCAGTCCAGATATCGTCCCAATGGAATAGCCAACGAGTCAGAAGACGAACTAAATCAACTAATTCACAGGCTCGGTCAATATCATCTGCCTTTACCATATCTGGTACAGTCCACTCAATAAAGTATCGGCTTTCATCAACCAAAGCCAGTATTAAATCCTCTGATGAGCCTTGAGTCCACAAAGATTGAATTTGTGACAAGTGTATAGCTAGACGACGTAAACGTGTAGTCACATCATCTTGTACAAAACTTTCTTGTTCACAAACAAAATCATTCATTTTTTTTGAAAATATAAATTATGCTGAGATTTTTTCACCAACAGCTTGATGTATAATTTCTTTCTTTAACGAATCTGCTGCAACTGCTGCAATAGTTTCCCAATCTTCTTGTTTTAATAACAATCCAAGAAGTTCGCGCAGTATTTCTCGATTAGAAATGAATTCTTCACCATAAAGCTGATCATTTTCCAGAGTAGCAAGTATGTATTCTCTTACCTCTGGTGTCGGCAGTCTAAAATTTTCAAGTATTCTTTCTCTTGCAGTTTTTACAGCAATTTTCGTAGCTGTACCTAAATTCCAATTATTCAGCAGCAACCGCACTTCTCTATTTAGAGAAATACGCAACGTCGTGAAACGTCCCAACAGTTCTAGATTGCCCATTAAAGAACCAAATGCTGACCCCCAATCTAATCCAGCCCCAATGTTGCCACCAACTTTATCCTCAGCTTCAACACTTTTTCTTAAAGATTCTTCATCAAATAATTGACTCATTTAGCTTTACTACCTCATACAGGAGAACGAAAAACTCCATACTCAAAATAAACTAGATCGTCGTAATCTTCATCTTCTCCCACATCAATCATTCCTTGGTTGTCATAAAATTCTTCTACTCCAGGTAGTGAGTGTAACCCTACTCTTCCCTCATAACCTAGCTCTAAACTGCGAGTTCTGGCAAACGCTAAGAATGCAGTTCCAACACCTTTTAATTTCGGAGGACGTTGAATATATGCCCGATTCCAAGGCGCGGTAGCTATACCATCAATGTATACCAAGCGTTTACCCTCTAATAGGCGAGAACCGTGCATTTGGGTTTCAATCAGCATTAAGCCTTGAGTTTCACCTTCGTACTCAATTGCATAGCCTTCGCGGTTTGGTTGTCTGCTAATGACAAACTCAAGTTTAAACTCCCAGTCCCAAAACTTGTCTGATTGCCCATGCAAT
This sequence comes from Nostoc sp. CALU 546, assembly GCF_048836525.1. NCBI lineage: Bacteria > Bacillati > Cyanobacteriota > Cyanophyceae > Nostocales > Nostocaceae > Nostoc > Nostoc sp. CALU 546. The sequence goes on along the minus strand of NZ_JAWJTF010000060.1, from coordinate 20,692 downwards.
TTTAATTGTTCTTTCCAGTTGTTAGCGTAATCATCGACGTGCTTTTGCGCTAGCTCCACTAAATCTGCTTCCACAATCGTGTTATCTTGACCGCGAATTAGTTCTACTTTTGTTCGCATAGCACCAAAATTACCCATGAACCAATTTTATCAATCCGATCAATCAGCATCATGCTCTGTTTCTTGCAACCAACTTAAAATAGTCAGCGCTAACTCCCAGGATTCGCGCCGCTCCCAATTAGGTAAGTGATTCAGTACTTGTACAAGGAATATTGCTGGGTTTTCCAATTCTCCGCCACGAGCCGCAACACCATCCCTAACGAGCGCCCCCAAAGTGGCAGCTTGATTCCCTTTATAGTCAGGCTGTCTCTTAATTTCATCAACAATCCAGTCCGGTACTGTGATTGTTTTAAATCCTGATTTCGGCATACATAACAGAGAAATAATATAAAGATAGTACGGCAGTTTGCGTTATGTTTGCAAATTCTTGTGCGGTATGGTACGTTAAAGAATGGAATACTCCCACAATAGCTTCACAAATAGTAGGAGCAATCGTAATGAAAAATATTGGTATTAAGCCAATACATCCTAAAGAATTTAAAAAAGTCCATAATTTCTCGACTTACCAAATGAGTCGTTTGTCAGGTTACTCAGTCGAGGCGCTAAAAAACTGGTTAGCTGATGAAAATAGCTCCAGATTTGTCGAACCAAAGCCGTATGTACTTAATCATTTTGGAGCGATTCATAATTACTTATTAAGAAGTTAGTGTTTCCCAAACACTAAGCCATTAGAAAAACCCTCCCCACCAGTCGGTGGTTTTTTTATTATTAGTATTATCAGTACCGGAATTCAATCGGAACTCAACCGGAATTCAATCGGAACTCAATCGGAACTCAGTCGGAATTCAGTCGGAACTCTAGGAGCCGAAACCATTGCTAATTCAGGGAAGCTGTGTAGTTGAACAATTGTTAACACGAGAGGAGGCAGCCAAACAATTGGAGCCATCAGTTGGAATTAGACAGTTCCAAAAGTATTTAGACTTAGCTTCTTTGTACCTGCCAGAATTTGAGGATTTTCGGGACGAAGATAACGGAGGGCTAAACGGACGAGCAAAGTTGACAAACTGGCATTTACCTGTGCTTCAAAGAATTAGAAGTTACGTTTTAGCCAAAGGTTCTTTGAAGAAGGTGGCAATTGAATTAAAAAATCACCCCGAAAAGTTTTTAGGAGCCTAAATCATGATTGTTAAAGAATTCGCACAAGCTCTCAACAAAGTACCAGGAAAAGTAGTTGATGAGCTACGCCGTCAATATCCAGAGCAAAAATGGACGGTCGATTCACTAGTTCCAGAGGAGATTTTAGCTAGATTCCAAGATATTACCAATAGTGAGAGATTACAGCCTCAACAATCATCTGTAGCAGATATACCCGAAGCCACAATCACCAAAGCTGATGAGGCAATTCAACAAGCCTCATACAAGTTGACTGCGGCTGATAAAGAGACTATTTCTGGTGCTATAGCTGTTCAAAATGAGCAATCTAAGATTTTGGGTGCATCAACTGGTGTCACTGGAGCTTTATTGTTCATGGAATCCTTGATTGGAGCCAAAGGGACGGTGTTGGATGCCTTTGCTGAACAATCCATGTTGGAAGTTGATAATCAGATTACCGAGATAGATCAGAGTTTGATTAATTTGGCAGAAGAAGCCTCAACAAGGCTGGGGAAGTCTATTCAAAAAAAAGAACAACTCAAGGCGCGACTCAATTTGTTGCGGGAGAGAGTTTCTTCGATGGGGACACAGATCCGATTTTAGAAGCTTATAAAACAGTGGCGGCATTGTTACAGATCCAAAATGAAACTGTTGCCACTGTTGCTGAAATCCGATTACTTCAAGAGCTATTAACTCATCAAAGGAAAAATCAAGTTATGGATATTTTGAGTACGGGATTGTTTGCTACTTCAGTTGTTGGCGCTTTAGGTGGCAGTGCATATCTCGTTGGTAGCGTTGTAGCTACTGGATTAATCGGCAGTGGGGTGTTCATTCCCTTGGGATTACTTATTGGTGCAGGATTGACATTCCTGGGACGGGCATCAAAGTAAGAGTGATGGCCGGGAGTGTTTCATAAACTGTTTCACAGAACTGTTTCATGAAACAGTTTCAACGGTTTCATCAGTGTTTCAGGTCGTGAAACAGCATGAAACAGCATTCCCCCAGCGTGAAACGTGAAACGTGAAACATGAAACACCAGCTAATTCCTTGCTCGAAAGCCTTTATGGGCGGGATTGTTTCACGAAGCTGTTTCACAGCACTGTTTCATGAAACGTTTCAACCGTTTCATCAGTGTTTCAGGGCGTGAAACAGCATGAAACAGCATTCCCCCAGCGTGAAACGTGAAACATGAAACACGAAACACTAGCTAATTCCTTGCTCGAAAGGCGTTATGAAGGGTAGTGTTTCATCCAGCTGTTTCACAGCACTGTTTCACGAAACTGTTTCAACGGTTTCATCAATGTTTCAGGGTCATGAAACATGAAACGCCTCATTTTATGTGTGAAACATGGGAAAAATTTGTAGTAAGAACGCGCTATAGCACAGCAGTCTCATGTATAAGAAACAACTGTACTTAGCTTTGGCTGGTGTTGGCATCTGCATGTTGCCTGTAATCATCCCTTTAGTACCCAAGTTGGGGGCTTATGCAGAGCTTCAACGGCTAAAAGCCTCAGAAGAATTAGAACGTTCCCGCATAGAAGAACGGGCAAAAACCAGTGATGCTCTATATGAGGCGGGAGTGATGCCCACAAGTCGCAAGCTGAGAATTACCAATTACTTTGATAGCGCTAAACGCAATCCCAGACCAGACACAACCCTATATCTTGATGATGAGATTGTTGATGTTTTTGATGCAACAGGTAGGTGTATTGGGCGGATTGAAGAAGGAATTTGGAAGTGGAAATACAAAGCCAAAGGGATTTGTAAAAGCGTTCAAAATATCAAACCAGTGAGGAAAAAGTAATGGCTAATAGTTCATCAAGTGCAGAAACTAATAGTACTGGCAACAGCGATAGTAAGCCTAAAGGTAAGAAGCGATCGCTTGGTGAAATCATTGATTTTTGTGCCAAGGCTGTTGTGATGATTGTTGGCTTACCCATTCGGGCTGCGGCTGCTATCGTTAATCAGTTTGTTGCTAACGGTGGTGCAGGTCGTGCGTTAGTTGGCGGGATTTTATTTATCGGCGGTTCCATGATTAGTGCTGATTCAACTTGGCAATTAATCTTTCAAGCCCCGCCTGTTTGCCCGTGGTTTGAGCCGACTTGGAATTGGCTAAATGTGCCGTTTGCACTTTTCAACCCGTTTTTTTACCTGGCATTCATAATTTCTATCGGTGTGCAAGTAATTGAAGCTCATGCCTTACGCGGTAAAAACCCAGATTCAGCGAGGCGGGAGCTTCAAGACCACATGGTTTATGAGCTTGAAACCAAGCCTAGTGGCAAGATTGACTTAGTAGGCCAACTCTGGGCGGACTACAAAACCGCAGGTATACGCGATCGCTCTAGCGCAGGGCTGGTTGTGATTGCGGTTTGGGTGTTCGATATTGTCACCACCTTTGCGGCTCGTAACCCATTTGAATTTACAGCACCATTCATGATTTTGGGCTGCATATTTTTTAACATAGGCACAATGATGGCAGGTGAAATTGGGTTCGCTATTTGGCGGTTGACAAAGGATTAGAACGGAAACCGCCCAAAAAACCAATAACTATAAAAAGGGCGGCAACGTTTACCAAGGGAGGCATTTATGCAAAGTAACGATATCCCAAAAATTACAACTAAGGAAACTGAACATTTACGCGAATCATATCCTAGCTTGTCTCACTTGGAAGCCGGAAATATTGCCCAATGGCTGCAAGAGAGAAAAGATGGATTATTTGAAATGGCACGGGCATCTGAGAATGAAGCAGACATGACCCGTGTACTTGGTTTGTTGGCTTCTGGGATCGGAGCGGTTTGTTATGCGGTGAACCCTTTGGCATTAGTTGGTGGTTTAATTGGTGGTGCTGCATGGCTATGGTTTGTTGTCGAACACTCGAACCGCACTAAAGAAATTGCCCCCTTGCCTTTTGTACGTGGTAATTTTGTAGACGCTCTAGCTCTTTTGGGAGATTATGATGCGAGGAGTAATTATCAAGCAGATCATCTTGCCAATACTGTTAAATTCTTAGAGCGACAATCAGCAGAAGAGTACACCTTTCTTCTAGCTGAGTTTGAAAATATTGTCCAATATTTAACGCAAGTTGAACCAGGAAAACGTTTTTATGCTTATCGCTGGATGTTTGGCTGGTTTAGCAAGCTCAAGGGTCGTCAGCTACCCACTTATGAAAGCATGGCTCTCCATTTACAGGATGTGACGATTGACAGCCGGGTGAATCGGTCGGAGGTCAGTGCCATTGCACAGGCAAACATCCAGTTACCACCGACTGTAGATATCAAGCAGTTTCAATCGCCACAGATAGATATTGGGAAGATGAACCAAGCTGCGGAGCTTTCTAGACCGACAGAGTTACAGTCATCTTCCTCTGATGGGCTTGTACCAGACACTATAATTAATCTCCCTCTAGTTAATAGGGCAAACGCACTCATCGCTGCTTTAACAAAAAATGGTTTTCAAGTAGAAGATATGATGAGTTCTCAAGTCATTGCGATCGCTGGTACTCAGCGAGGTGGCAAGGGAACCTTAGCAGCAATCTTAGCAACATTATCAACTGCACTTGACCCCGGATTGAATACCCAATACTTTACAGCCGGGGTGGACGTTTACCCCTTTGCCTGCAACTTGACCTCTGCTCTTAAATACCCAGATATTGATGCTGATGGGGCTGATCAACTCGTCGCTCGTGATTTATTGAAATTTCTCAAGGGTTTAGATGGAAGCGAACCTTACTCCCATAAAAATTTACTGCTAGTAATTGATGAGGCAATGCGGTTGCTGTCATTGTTGGAGGAGAGCGATCGCACCTGGGCGATTCAATATTTACTTTCTCGCTTCGCTAAGTCGGGTGGTACATTAATTATCGTCTTGCATGGCTCTAACCTGACAAGCGTAGTCGGTAAAGCTACGGCTGGGCTGGCAAATACCTTTAAGCAATCGGTTAACTTTATTGGCTGTGTAGCTCAAGCGGTTAGCGCTGGTGGTCTACGCAAAATGAATGTCGCTAGTGGAGAATATTTCAAAGCCAACCCTAATAACTTTGGAGAACCTGTTATTGGTGGCAACTTGGGCATGATTCCCGAATGGCTAAAGACCCATTTGCACCCAGGCAATGGGCAACCAGATCCAGCTAGAACATTACTTCAGTTCTTCCCGGAATTAGTTCAACAGCATGAAAGGGCAGTCATACCCAGAGGGGAGAAAATTGCTCCATCAGATGCAGTTAATCATCTGGAGTCCATTTTTTCAAAGCCTTATCAAGAACTGGAATTTCTGGAAGTAGAAGAAAATAGTATTTCTGAGGCTGATTTGGAACAGATTGTGGCGATCGTTGCAGCTACTGCTAGCCCTCCAACTTCTTTTGCTGCTATCAGAAACAGCCGCAAGTGGGGCGAAGAGAAAAAGAGTGTCCTTTACTTGAGAAATGCCCTATCACAATTGATTGACACTAACCGATTGTGCGGAAATGAAAAAGATGGTTTCAGCGTTTTTAACATTAACCACTAATATTCGTCACAGTTCCGGTCGAGTTCCGGTCAAGTTCCGGTATTCTTACATCTCCAGTTACGAATGTTTTAAATCTCTTAACTGTCCTTGAATCTTAAACGACGATCACGGGGTTGAGAATTTTAGGCACAATAGTCTGAAAAAGTTTTCCCTGTGTAGTTTTCACCATTTTTGAGGGTTTCGCCTGATTTGAGCCGAAACATGGTTGCATTACCAGGGTCAATATTTACTTTTCGCCTACCTAAGAGAGTAATAAATATCGAAACTTTACCGAATTGAAATTGAAACTTTAAATAAAAAAATATTGATGTTTTATATGATTACTCATAGAAGATAAGGTGTGTTTATGAGTTTTTATCAGTGGGCATCAATTTTTGGTTATACGACAGCAGCTTTTGTATCAATTGCGCCTCTACAGGCAGAAGCTGCAAAATATCAAATACAGTCTGGAGCCACTAGCGTTTATCATGATCTGAGTTTTCTTAGCAATATCGGTCTAAATTTGACAGGCAGCAATAATACAGTTACGCCAATTAACAGTGATTTTATAGTTGGCTTTGGTATATCCCCAACTACCAATTTTACATTCAGCGACGTGGGCGGGTTTTCTCAGCTTTCAGGTACAATCCAACACACTGGTACTGTTACATTCAATAAAGAAATTACTATTGGAAACTTTTCTGTTGGCTATGATCCGACACGTGCTATCAACAATGCCAGTGGGCTTTTTTTAAAAGACACAGTTTCTCTGAATAAAATTTTGTTTGATTTGAGCGCTCCAGGCAATATGGAATTTGATGGCAAAAATTTAACTATCGCTGACGTTAAATTACTGTTTACTTCCGATTTTGCTAGTATACTTGGCGACTCTAGCTTGCTAGGTCAGGTAGGTGGAACTGCACGAATTGATGCAAAAGTCGTTGAAGTACCTGAATCTACAAGCGCGATCGCATTTTTAGTAGCGGCTGTGCCTCTGTTGAGAAGTAAGTTGAGAAAGCAGATGTAATTACTAATTCTAGAAAAGTACGAGAGACAAGTAAATTGTCTCTCGTAAATATTGGTTGCTTTAGTATTAAATTGAATACTTTTTAAAATAAATAGAAAAAAGTCAGAATACGGAATTCAGAATTTAGTCTTCAGAATACCCCATCAATCAGACCACTACGGATTTGATTGAGATGGGGATGGTGTGGGTTGTGAGACTTAAACTATGTAAGTTCTACAAAGGCAACATAATTGCAAATTCAGTTCCTTGATTGAGTATGGAATTAACCTCCATTACTCCACCATGCTTTTCTACTACAATTTGATAAGCGATCGCCAATCCCAGTCCAGTACCTTTACCAACTGTTTTTGTTGTAAATAGATAATTAAAAATTTCTTGCCTCACCTCCTCTGTCATGCCAATACCATTATCGGCAATCCGAATCGTTACATATCCAGGGCTGGACATCTCTGTAAAGATGTTGATTGCTAGGGAATCATTGACTCGCTTGCCCTGCTGCCAAACATCTTCTAAAGCATCTACAGCATTAGCTATTAGATTCATGAACACTTGATTGAGTTGTCCTGGATAGCACTCAACCTTTGGTAAGGAAGCGTATTTTCTGACGACTTTAATTTCAGGTCGCTGTCCCAACCCTTTAAAACGATGTCGCAGGATTAATAATGTATCGTCAAGTCCCTCATGAACATCAAATTTAACCTTTACCGATGTGTCAGTCCGGGCAAAGTTTCGCAGTGACATGGATATTTCTTTAATTCGTTCTGTGCTAACCTGCATAGAATTGAGGAGATTGGGTAAATCTTCTAAAAGAAAGTCTAAATCTGTTTGAGCGATCGCATTTTGAATGACAGGCGGTAGTTGGGAATAATTTTCCTGACATAATTGCAGGACATGAGTCAGATCAGCAATATACTCTTGAGCAGGATGAATATTGCTAACAATGCAGCTAATGGGATTATTCATTTCATGTGCTACACCTGCTACCAATTGACCAAGCATTGAAAGCTTTTCTTGTTGCACCAGTTGCACTTGTGCCTTTTGTAACGCTGTCGTTCGCTCTGTAACCATTTGTTCAAGATTGTCGGTCAATTGCTTCAGTTGCAAATGGATTCGCACTCTGGCAATCACTTCTGTTTGTTCAAAGGGTTTGGGAATGTAATCAACGGCTCCTAACGAAAACCCTTTCACCATATTTCCAGTATCAGCCAACGCTGTCATAAAAATAATTGGAATGTTTTGCGTTAATGGATCAGCTTTAAGTTTCTGGCAAGTTTCAAACCCATCTATTCCCGGCATTTGCACATCTAACAAAATTAGAGCAGGTGGTTTATGCTGCACCATTTCAATCGCACTTTCTCCATCTTCGGCGACTCTAACTGCGAAACCTGCACTTTTTAGCGCTTGTGATAGTACTGACAAATTTGTTGGATTATCATCAACAATTAAAACAAAATCAGAGTTTTTCATGATTATCAAATATTTTTTATAAAATGAATTAACAAGACGAAAAATCTTATTAAGGATATTTACAGTTTATTTGGACTGGTTTATCCATTGATTTAATGCCTCTCGCAATTTCTTGATTTGGAAATTTTCGGCAAGTTGGATTACTTGTTGAGCGAAATCAAAATAAACAGGATGATTACTCTTTAAATTATTGGCTTCATGCAATATTTCATCAAGATTGCCATCTTTTGCTAACTCATACAAGTTAGTCAAAATCTCAATCGAAGGTAAAAAGGGATTCTGAGAATCTGACTGAATATGAGTTTGATTGCATTTTGAATCAACTTCTGATTCTGGTGCATAAATCCATACCAAATTTAATTTTAATTGCAGTAATTCCAGTAAAGTTTCAGCTACAACAGGTTTAGATAAGAAAGCATCCGCTCCAACATCTAAACTCCGATTTTGATCACTGTCAAACACACTTGCAGAAGAAGCAATGATTGCTACGTTTTTTAACTGAGCAGATTGCTTGATATACCGAATCAGCCCAAAGCCATCCATTATAGGCATAACTAAATCAGTAACGATCAAGTCAGGTTGAGATGTAACAGCCCGATCAATCCCCTCTTGTCCATTACTAGCTTCTATTAACTCAAATCCAATTGGTTCTAATAAATTAAGGATTACCGAACGGTTTTCCCACTTGTCATCTACTACTAAAATACTGCGTTTTTTGCCTTGATAGCCTGTAATAGCTCCTTGTTGCATTACTCTGGAACTTGCAGCCCATTGTTTTGCTTCTGGTAACTCTACTTCAAACCAGAAAATACTACCTTGACCAATTTGACTTTCAACTTCCAAAGCACTACCCATGAGGTAAACAATTTTTTGACTAATAGCTAATCCCAAACCTGTTCCTTCAGATTGTCGTTTGATGTCTCCTGCTTGCTCAAAGGGAAGGAAGATTTTCTGCAATTGCATCGATGTCATCCCAACCCCTGTATCTTCTACTTGAAAACGAATTTTATAATTAGTTATTTCTTGTGTTTCTTGACTACTGACCCTGGACGAATGATTAATAACGTTTACTTTTAAAGTCACCCCTCCTTTATCTGTAAACTTGACTGCGTTACCCAAAAGATTAATCAGAACTTGCCGCAGTCTTTTCTCATCCGCGTGGATACCAACTGGGAGTTGAGAGTTGGGCTGATACGTGAAGGAAATAACTTTTTGATCAGCTTTAATCCGACAGATTTCGACTACTCCTTCCAGAAACGAAGGAAAATGGAAATCGATGGGATGCAACTCCATTTTGCGGGCTTCGATTTTAGACAAATCCAGCACGTCATTAATTAAAGTTAATAGATGAAAGCCGCATTGATGGATAATTTCAATTCCTTTGTATCCTTTGTCGGACAAGGTTTCAGTCCGTTGTAAAATTTGAGTATAACCGAGGATGCCATTTAGTGGAGTTCGTAATTCGTGGCTCATGTTGGCGAGAAATTCACTTTTGGCTTGATTGGCAACTTCGGCAACAGTTTTTGCTTCGTTGAGTTGGGCAGTTCGTTCTTCAACTCGTCGCTCTAGTTCATCATTGGTTTGCCGCAGTATAATTGCTGATCTTTGGTTTTCACTAGTTACCGCAGAGATCACAAAGGTAGTGATAGCAATTACACAAATGAATGATTGCAACAAGATAAGTGATTCATTAGGTGAGAGTTGTTTAGCAAACGAACCAAAGCCTTTAACAGTACCAAAAACCGCGATTGCTGACATAATAAGTACAGCTAGAGTCGATATCCGCGCTTCAAATCGAAATGCCGTCCAAATTAATGGCGGAATGATCATGTATTCAATTGGGTATCCCCCTGAAAAAGCGACCCGAACAATCGCCATCATTGACAATAAAACAAATGCAAGTTCGATAATTTGTCGCCGATGGAAGCTTCTCGGCGATGGAGATTTTTGCAACCATGCCAGCACTAAAGGTGTAACAATTAAAATACCTGTGCTGTCTGATGTCAGCCAAGTTCGACAAATGTTACTAAATATTGACCAAGGTGCAATACCACTAATACAAAGCGTTAGTGCAGCCAAGATGGAACTGATTAGGGGGCTGGGTATAGTCAGAACCATAAATTTAAAAACATCTTGCGATCGCTCTAAAAAATGGCGACGCTTGATAAACTTATGAATTAAAAAAGTTGCTACGAAAGGAGTAATTAAGTTGATAGCCGAAATGATACTACTAATTAAAAGATTGTTCTTAAAAAAGAAAATATAACTAACAATAAAATCACTCAAAAATATGATGGGCCAGACCCGATAGCCTACCAATAACATTGCTGCTAAAAACACACCGAATGAAGGCCAAAATGCTGACGCACCACCGACAAATGTCATGGATAAACCTATGTATCCAAGTCCGAGGTGAACAATAGGAATGGTCAGGGCTGCTATTATAAATGGACGATCCAGCTTGGGTAGGAATTGCTGCCTTGTCGTAGTTTGCTGCATTTCTTGTCTCCGTGCAGATAGCTGAAGGCCAGTAACCCTCAACAAAGGTTGTCCAGTTTATAATTCCCAAAAGTAGTTGTGACTTCACGGAACTTAAACAAAAATTAAGCCCAAATAAAGCCAAAATTGGTTTTGTAAACAGTAAATACGTCCTAGTTCATCAGTCAAATTCTATTTAAACTTAATCTCCGGGTAATTACGTATTTTTAGCTCAAACAGTAAGTTAGTGACCCAAAAGATATTTACAACCAAATTCAGGCATTTTGGAAACAGTTAAAGCAGAGTAAAAAAGAACTCTTGATTGCTAAATCGCCACCAGCCTCAGCCTGAAGTTACTCTAATTTCGGTCGGCATCAAGAGAAACTCATGCCGAAGATTGCGGCATCACAATATTTTTTGTCAAAATCATCGCCTAACGCCCCAAAACTTATCGAATTTTTTAAATCTTCTAACGATAAATATGGTCATTCTCTGGGAGATACCTGCTTACAAACCCTAGCTATCTAATTGGTGTTGTTTGCAGGTAAACTGAAAAACACCTACCAGCAGACATTCCTCCGTGATAGTAAAGTTACCTAGCCACCGCCCGCAAAGACATTTCCCGGATGCCAAACGAATAATTGTGAAATGTGAGCTAAATTCATGTATACATTGCGACACAAAATTAGTTAACCTTCCATCTTGGCATATGCGGAAAACCATTCAAACCTTAAGCGGAGCAGTGTTTATAGCAGGTAAAGGGAAAGAATGTGCCAACGCTGAATGTGAATATTTTGGTCAACACTACTTAGCCTATGGTGTACTAAAATATAGTTTACCTCAAAGCACTTACGGGCTAGATGTGCTGGCATTTATCGGTTGGCAACATGAACATGAGCATCAACAGTTAGTTGAAATTCAACGAAAATTAAACCAGCGTGGTGTAGAAATTAACGAGAGTAATGTAGGGAAGCTATATCGTCAATTTCTGGCACTGTTGGGTGGAGCAATAGCGCATACCCAGGAGAAATTAGCTGCTACAGCCGTTGAACATGGTGGCAAGATGTAGGGCAATAGATGCCTTACAGCCAGAGGGTCACGGGACTCTGTTATACGTATTATATGAAGTATTAAGCGGTACAGCAGTAAGTGGAATTCAGTTACCACAGGCACAATCACAACGGTTAATTGAGTGGCTGCAACCATATCAGAAGTTACCGTATAAAGTGCTGGCAACCTTGTCAGATGGGGAATCAGCAATCATCACGGCAATGAATTCGAGTTGGCCAGATGCACCACATCAACGTTGTCAGGCACACTTCCTGAGTAATTTGAGTGAATCTGTGCTGTCATTAGATACAAAGCTCCGACAACAATTAAAAACAGATTTAGGTAGACTGCCAAAAGTCCCAGAGAATTCAGAAAGACCTCAAGACCCAAGTTCCGAACAGCAGTCAGATACTACCCCCCTTTTTCAGCAATCCCCTATTTGTCACGAGACGCAGAGCTAGTGGCCGTTGAAGCCCAAATTCGTGCGGCAATTCGAGATTGTATCAATCGCACAAGTCGCAAACCTTTTCAGTGGGGTGGCTTAAGCGGCTACCAACAACTAGAAGCCATAGGTGCAATATTACGTAGTTTACCATGTCGAGAAATTGACACAGATTATTTATCTCTGTTGTCAGTATGGGTGGACCTTGCTTTAAGCAACAATCTTTCCGTAGCGTTGGATTTGGCAGAAGCGCACAAGTGGTTGCGACAAATAGCTGATTGTTTGCGCTATCCTGAATACTCCAAACGTAGCGCAGATAATGTAATCGATATTACTCAAACTAATAGTTCACCCTTAACGAGCTTTCAGGTTCGGCGCGAGATGGAAGAGTTATTACAACAGTTTATGCCTGATCATCAACAAAATCCGGCACAGTTTACCTTAAAGAAAAAGTTACAGAAACTGTGGGATAAATACGGAACTAACTTATTGCACTGCTATGATATCCCTGGCTTGCCAGCAGACAATCTCAACATCGAGTCTTTGTTCAGTAATTTACGTCGCCATCAACGGCGAATCAGTGGGCGCAAATCCACCGTCGAATTGCGTGATTTTGGACAATATCAAGTTATCTTTGTCGCTGAAACTGAAAAACAGTTATTGGAACAAATTCAACAAGTACCTATAACTGAGTATAAAATTCAACGTCGTAAATTAGCTTTGGCAGAAGTTCCTCGCCAACGCAAACATCGCCTTCACCATGATCCAATTACCGCAATACAAGGTTTGGTCAATCAACATACAGAAATTCTCTCTCTGCTTGAGTCTCAAGCCCTAAAATACCAATTAGATAGCTAGGGCTTACAAAAGGTAGCTATTGCCTTAAAATACCAAGCCCAAAAAGCTCAAGATTTAGTAGCGTGTTATGGCGGGGAAGAATTTTCTCTAATTTTACCGAATACTGATCAGGTTAGTGCAGTTCATGTTGGCAATAGCCTGCAAGCTCAAGTCAGAGATTTACAAATTGTTCATGACGGGTCTGCCATCAATCAGTATGTCACCATGAGTCTGGGAGTGGCAACTATTATCCCTACTTGGAAGTCCTCAACTTCAGATTTGATTATAAAGGCAGATAAAGCGCTAACCCTGAGCAAAATCAGCATGTCGAAATTGCATTATCTCAAATTAACATAGGCAATGCTAATAAATTTACTTGCAGGGATTAAGGTTAGAAAAAAAGAGAAAATCCCATCTCTATGTAAGTTTTACAGAGCAGATTAATTTATATATAAAAGCCATTAGGAGTATTGCAAGAAGCTAGCTCCATTCTTTTAGAATACTGGGTACTAGCAATAATTAAAGTATTTACTGCTTTTTCTTTTACTATAAGAGACATTTTTATATTTAGAATATATAATTTGTTGTTAATGTTTTCGGAAATTTATTAGACAAAATTAAAATATGCTGGAATTATTACAAAAAATTTTTACAGATAGCTTATTTATTCCACATGGACATTGTTACCTTTGGAAGACAGGGTTAGTGTGGCTACATATTATATCAGATTCTTTAATTGCCCTTGCCTATTTCTCTATCCCCATCGCCCTTGTTTACTTTGTCCGCAAGCGTGAGGATTTGCCTTTTAAATCAATACTTTTATTATTTGGAGCTTTCATTATCTTTTGTGGTACAACCCATGTAATGGAAATTTGGACGCTTTGGCATCCAACTTATTGGCTATCTGGTTTTATAAAAGCTTTGACTGCTTTGATATCAGTTTATACAGCTTTCACATTAGTGCCAATAATTCCCCAGGCGTTAGCTTTGCCAAGTCCAGCACAATTAGAAGTAGCTAACAGTCAACTAAAAAATACTCTCAAAGAACTTGCAGATACGCAAACTCAACTTATTCAAACTGAAAAAATGTCTTCTTTAGGGCGGTTAGTCGCAGGCATTGCCCATGAAATTAACAACCCTGTTAGTTTCATTTATGGCAATATTAGTATTGCCAATGAATATACTGATAACTTGTTTAAATTAATCTCACTTTATCAAGAATGCTACCCACAAACCCTATCAGAAATTAAAATTTTAGCTGAGACGATAGAATTCGATTTTGTTAGAGAAGATTTACCAAAAATATTATCTTCAATAAAAATAGGAGCTGAACGCATCTGCGAAATTGTTCTATCGTTACGGAACTTTTCGCGGCTAGATGAAGCCGAGATAAAAAGAGTTGATCTTCACGAAGGTATTAATAGTACTCTCTTAATTTTAGGGAATCAATTAAAAGGTCAAGGAGAACATCCAGACATTGAAGTTATTAAAGAATATGGTGAACTCCCTCAAGTATATTGCTATCCAGGACAGCTTAATCAGGTATTTATGAACCTTCTGACTAATGCCATTGATACTTTGAGAGAGTCAATTGTCGGTTGCCCGTTACCAGAGAGCAATATTATAACAACTGGAAATAAACAATCAACAAATCACAATCCTCAAATCCGCATTGTTACTGAAGTTTTAGATAGTAGTCAAGTAATGATTCGAGTTATTGACAATGGCTGTGGGATGACAGAAAAAGTCAAACAAAAAGTCTTTGACCCTTTCTTTACAACTAAACCTGTTGGTTCAGGTACAGGTTTAGGAATGTCAATTTGTTATCAAATTGTAGACAAGCATGGTGGTCAGTTAAAGTGTATTACACAACCACTTCAGGGAACAGAGTTTCAGATCCAGATTCCAATCAGGAGCAAGTCTTTCTTCTGAATACTAGCATTTATTTTCTCTGAGTTAATTGTATGCTTTTATACGCTGAAAAAAGATTGCTCAGAAGCTAGTAAAATTTTTGCTTGTTCTTGAGCCAAGGGCTTTGAAAAGAAGTAACCTTGTGCTTGTTGGCATTGTAACAATTTAAGTTGTACTAATTGGTCAATTGTTTCTACCCCTTCAGCAACGACACTCATTCCTAAGTTATCAGCTAAAGTAACAATAGCCCGAACAATAGCGAATTGTTCAGTATCGCTATCAATTCGATTGACAAAAGAGCGGTCAATCTTGAGAACATCAATGGGAAAATTATGCAAATAAGCTAGAGATGAATAACCTGTCCCAAAATCATCAATACATAATTGCAAACCAAAAGCCTTAAGTTGCTTAAGGACGGAGGTCGCCTTTTCAGGAGAGGCAATAATTGCAGTTTCTGTGATTTCTAGCTTTAAGTTGCTAGGGTTAAGACTAGTATCTTCGAGAATTTGGCTGATTTGTTCAATTAGATCAGGTTGAGAAAACTGTTTACCAGAAAGGTTAACATTCACGGTCAAGGGCTTGATGGCAGGAAATTGTAGTTGCCACTGCCGCAATTGCTGACAAGACTCAGTTAGTACCCATTGACCAATTGGGATAATCAGTCCAGTTTCTTCTGCTATAGGAATAAACTCGGCTGGAGAAATGAGTCCACGTTCTGGATGTTGCCAGCGAACGAGCGCTTCAAATCCTGTAATTGTACCTGTTTTCATACAAATAATTGGCTGGTAGTAAAGGCACAACTCCTGTCGTTCAATTGCCCAGCGCAAGTCAGTCTCTAACTGCAACAGCGTTACTGCCCGATGATACATAGTGGTATCAAATACTATATGCCCAGTTTGACTCTGCTCTTTAGCACGGTAAAGAGCAGTGTCAGCATCTCGAAGTAAATCCGCAGGTTGAGCATATTTCTTTGTACCTAAAGCAATGCCAATGCTAGCAGTCATAAATACTTCATATCCGCACAAGTTGAAGGGCGACTTTAATGCCTGATGTATATGTTCTGCGATGTGTGTGGCATCTTCAATACTTTGAATATGGGAAAGTAAAATGGTAAATTCGTCTCCACCTAAGCGAGCAACAGTATCGCCAGGCTGGAGGCACTGTTGTAAACGTTGAGCAAGTGTTACCAATAGTTGGTCGCCAACTAAGTGTCCTAAGCTATCGTTAACGACTTTGAAACGATCTAGGTCAAGGAATAGGACAGCAAATAAATTATCTGGATTACTTTTTATCTCTGTAATGGCTTGTTCTAGCTTGTTTATAAATAAAATCCGATTGGGCAGTCCAGTCAGAGCATCATAAAAAGCATTATGAACTAACTTTTCTTCAAGAAGTTTGCGTTCAGTGATATCTGTTGCAATTCCATCGATACGAATCGGCTGACCACAAGCGTCATAAATTAAATGGCTTCGGTTCAACAGCCACCGTACCTGCCCATCTGGTCTGACAATTCGGTATTCTAGTTCTTGCTTGTCAGTTAAGAATAATGGTTGAATGGCAGCATAAACTAGTTGCTGATCTTCTGGGTGAATGACTTCAAACCAAAGATTAGAGTTCTCAAAAAATTCTGATACTGAATAACCATAAACTTTCAGGGCAGAGGGGTTGAGATAAAGGGTTTCAAAAGTATCAGCAGAAATTGACCAAATCACATCTTCAAGAGAACATAAAATTCCATCCAAACGTTGTTTGCTTTCTTGCAGTGCAGCTTCTGCTCGTTTCCGATCAGTGATGTTAGTAACCATCCCCAAGGCTCCAGCATAATTTCCCTGGTCGTCTAATAACGGGGCACAAGAAATAATTGCCCAGAGGTCTGAACCATCCTGACAGCGAAATTTGAAATCATGTGCTTCGTGAATCCCTTGATGACGACGCAAAAGGTAAGCATTGGCAATCTCCAACCCTTCAGAATCCATAAAAGAAAACAGCGTTGCACCCATCATCTCTTCAATGGTGTAACCCAACATTGTTGCCATCTGTTGGTTGACAAAAGTAGTACGATTGTCTCTATCGAGTACCCAAATTCCTTCAGTTGCTGTTTGTACAATGCGGCGATACTGTTCTTCTTGCTTTCGTAATGCTTCAAGAGCTTCTAGATGGTGAGTAATATCAGTTTGGATACCAATAAAATTAGTCAAATAGCCAGAATTGTCAAACACTGGAGCTAAGTAGAGTTCATGCCAAAACGGTAGATTATCCTTACGGTAATTCCGTAAAATGACATGACATTCTCTTCGTTCTTGAATTGCATTACGCAATTCCTGAAGAGCTAATTGCTCTGAATCGTTTCCTTGCAAAAAGCGGCAGTTTCGTCCAATAACTTCACTAGCACAGTAGCCTGTGATCGACTCAAATGCTGGATTAACATAAATGATCGGATTATCTGGTTGATTGGGATCTGTCAAAATAATCCCATTACTACTAGCAGCAATCGCACGTTCCATCAGATGTAAATCTACTTGTGGCTCTTTTAATCTTGAGACAGTTTCAACTGTTTGGATGCTCAGATTGTCGTCTGTAGTGCTTACAATCGAAGAGTTAACATCTACCAAGTTTGGCTGGCTGTGCGTGAAGTCAATGACATCTTTTAGCGGTTCTACAGTATTTGTTAATAATAAATTCTCCTGCTGGGTTTTTAAATGCTCAGTATTATTCGTAAATATGAATAGTGCCGCCAGTTTGTCTTCGTAATTAACAACCTTAGCTGAAATTTGTGCCTTAAAAGTATCACCGTTGGTTTTTTTGACTTCTACGGCATAACTATTGATGAGGTTGCCATTTTTAAGCTTGTTAACTAATTGAGTCCATAAACCGGGTTGAGCATAAAAATCAGGGATAATCCTGTCGATTGTTTGGCTTGAATCAATTCCAAAAAAAGGCGCTAGCAATTCGTTTTTAAAGAGAATTTGTTCGCTTTTCAGACATACAATTCCAATCGGAAACGGGCTAAGTTCCGTTAACGAATAAAGTATCTGCTCCCAGTCTATTTTTAGCGGGTTATCTGAAGCTTTCACCTCTGGCAACGAATTTTTACTCGTATAGCTACACCCCCTTATGTATTCTTCATTTAATAAAATCGGCTTTTTAGTAGGATTATTTGGCGTATACTGATTTTCGTACACATTCAAGTCAATAAAGTTTTTCAAGTTTGATAAATTACCAAATAGATTCAACCCTATATTTGAGCTTTCTAAAAAGCTATAACAGTTTGATAAATTACCAAATAGATTCAACCCTATATTTGAGCTTTCTAAAAAGCTATAACACAGAAATTATCTAACCCTATCAAATAGGAAAAAAACAGATGATTTTATTTTTACTATTGAATATAAAAGTTGGGTGCTTTTTCTAAAAATCTAATAATTTATCAAAAGATAAATTATTAGCATTTATTACAGCTACTTAAACACTAAATAGTTTTTGAGGTCAAAATATTCAGAAATTGAGACTTTTAAGCATTGGTTATAAAGTTTTTTTAACTATTTTTAATTTACCCCTTTAGATAGATGAAGTTACATTTTTTACAGAATCTTTACCTAAACATAATATTTCTTAATTTTACTAAGGGTTTCTAGCTAAGGCTGATATAACTTTTTTGCTTTGTTTCCTGACAAAGCTAAGAAGGTAAAAGGGGAACGGGTAAAAAGTAAAGGTATCAAAATTTCCTTTTCCAATGATACCTGTACCCCTTGTTGCGATTTGTGTGTATATATTG
This sequence comes from Nostoc sp. CALU 546, assembly GCF_048836525.1. Classification (NCBI taxonomy): domain Bacteria; kingdom Bacillati; phylum Cyanobacteriota; class Cyanophyceae; order Nostocales; family Nostocaceae; genus Nostoc; species Nostoc sp. CALU 546. The sequence continues at coordinate 2,012 of NZ_JAWJTF010000060.1, read as the reverse complement.
AATTCAGGTGTAATCCACTATTAGTAACTAATTGAGGAAGCCCTAATGAACCTTGCTCAAGAATTGACTAACTTGGTTATCCAAGCTCAAGCTCATCTTCCTAAGGGAGATCCAATAAATAAATCAGCCCAGCCCCTACGGGGTTCAGCAGTCGCTCATGGGGGAAACCCCCAAGACCGCGCTGCTTCACCGTATCAATAATATTTTTGGCAAAACCGAGAGATTTAGGCGCTTTCGCCCTCAAGGCGAAAGCGACGGCTGGGCTGATTTATTCTTGGCAAGTGCCTAAAGACAAGTTAGCTGCCATTGTTCAAGCGACTGAAGAACTTAGACAATCGGAAATTCTTAAGAACAGCTTAAATTTAGGCGATCGCGTCAAAGATTTTACTTTACCAAACGTGAGCGGCAATGCAGTTGAACTCAAGCAGTTGTTGGTAACTGGGCCAGTAGTCATCAGCTTCTTTCGAGGAACATGGTGTCGATTTTGCAACTTAGAGTTGAAAGCGTTGCAGGATGTTTTGCCAGAAATTCAAGCTCTTGGTGCTTCTTTGGTGGCTATTTTGCCACAGATACCAGATTATTATTCGATGTAAACAGCACAAGACAGTAGCTTAGATTTTGACGTTTTAAGCGATGTTGGCAATCAAGTGGCACGTAACTTTGGTATCGTTTACCAAATACCTGAATCGTTGCGTCCAATCATCCAAGGGTTAGGTGCTGATCTTTTAGCTGCCAACGGAGATGAGACTTTTGAATTGCCAATACCAGCTACCTAGTAATTGCTCCAGATGGTAAAGTTGCTTATGCCTTTGTTGATCCAGACTTTACAAAACGTGTAGAGCCGATGGAGATCATTGCAGTACTACTTGAGCTACAGGCTGGCACTTAAGCCCCTACAACGTTTAACCTTAATGAACTAAATCGAACAGTAAAAAGCTATTTATTTAGGCACAGTAGTCGCATTGCTTTTCCTTTTTGTCCTCTTGTTTGCACCTTCTGTAACCTTCGGTTCTTCTGACTTATTGGAGTTAACCATTTGCATCAAGTGCTGATTTAGATAACTCTGCGCCGAGATATACAGACTTTCCCAAATCTCTTGATTGCGGCTGATTTTTGTGCCGACTGTATTGCCTGCTGTTTTTTCCGACACCAAATACTTACGGAAGTAGTTAGTCCACAAGTGTTGCAGGAAATCTTCGGCGAATTCGTTAAACGGCAGAATCCATTTATAGTCTTTGTCCAAAAATACGCGATACGATGCAATTATCGGTAGCGCGAGGTCAGTTGGCGCACCAAACCCGAAAGAGTATTTGCTATCAGGCAATAGCGTCGTTTTACGTATATCAATTGATGCTAAATCGTTGGCACCCTTTCTTCTGGGGTTGCTGATATATTCTTGGATTATTTCGTACAGTCTTTGCTCTATCCACAGAGCATGAGTCAAGAGAGGCAGTAAGGCGGTTAATCTTTCCCTTTCTGCATCTGTGATGTTACTTGGAAGACTCATCCCTGCTGGGTGTTTGGTTCGTTTATTGCCGTCGGGGTTGTATTTATTTCTGTCGAGGCAGTAAAGGAGCTTGAGCAAATGGGTGACATTGCACTGAGCGTTTCTGGGAGCGCCGCTTTGGTTTTGATAATAAGCGATGCGGAATTTTCTATCTTCTTTCTGTTCTAGCTGGGCTAAGTACTGCTTGATGAATTTGTAATCACCCCTGGCGTTGACTTTGGAGCGAGAATCTACTGGCGTTGTAGTATTTGAAGCCAGGGCTATGTCTTTGGCTGATTCTTCAGTCAGTCCGATGTGGATCGTAACTTTTACCCTAGCTTCGGTTAAATCATATTTGTAATTTTTAGCTTGCTCAAATGCTAAAACTGTGTGACCACCGTTGATAATACCGTCGCTACCGCCCTCGTTAGCTTCTTTTACTTCTAGCTCCAGTTCAGTTTTGTTCTTGACAGGTTTAGTTTTATTGGCTGACAGAACGATTCCACTGTGGCGAGAGAAGAATTTT
>NZ_JAWJTF010000140.1:0-20421 GCF_048836525.1 Nostoc sp. CALU 546 | reverse complement strand
CAAAGCGCCACTAAGGAGTAGCGCTTTGTGCGTGCTTTAAATTTCATATCGATTTAGAGCGGGGTTGATCTCGAAGGAACAAAATAAGTTGTCGTTGAAGTTTGGCGACCAAGACGACTACTAAATTTGACCGAGAGTATAATCCGCGCTACCAGATCCATTATAGGATCTGCCGCTTGGAAAGTCCATTCCTTGTGGTCTATTTTGGCTGTCGAAATTCATAAGTTTTTGTAAAGTTAGATTTGATGAAGAAAAATTGCGAATTTTGTAGTTAAAAGATGTAGTAGCGCGAATAACAGTTACCTGTTACCAGTTATCAGTTGGAATTTACAGTCCTTGATAACTGTCAACTGTTGGCTGTTAAGTGATGTAACCCCCTCTGAACTTGTAAACCAAGTTATCAGGGGAAAATATTGTGATAAATAGAGAATGCCCCAAGAGCGCAGTAGTAGAGCGTATGGGGTCGGATGGTGCGTTATCTAAGACTTGCCGCAGGAGCGTCTACGCACAGCAACTTTCTGCTGTGGCGTTGGCGAGTGGGAAAAGTTTCAGTACCAATATTACTTTGAGATTAGACACACCTCTCTTCAAGGAATTCCAAGGGGAGAGCCGATGAATAGCGCGATAACTGAATATCCAAACAATCTCACGGCAGCGGAACACCATGAGTTGTTAGCTGGTAGCGCCATTCATCCGGCGTTGATTGAGCGCAACTTTTTCCATGTAGAGGGAGAATCAGTTTATGATTTCCTGTTCATATCTGATAAAATCTCACGTAAGAATGCGGGTCGGGTAACAGATGGATACATAAAAATGTATCAGCACCTATTACTAGGTGGGACGTGGATTCAGTCACTTGACCCCTTTAAAAACTGGCAACCAATGGAGTGGGGGCGGATTAAGCCGAACTTCCCTCGCATTGATTGGGAAAAAGGCAAGCCAGTTAAGTACGAATCACCCCCCAAAACCCCCAACCGCGTTACCTACTTTGATGTCGCTAACCCTATCTGGGACAGAGTTGCAAAGCGTTATTTAATTAAGCGCTATCATTCGCTTTTAGCATTGCGCTTGCTGGATCAACTCAATCCACTAATATTTTGGGAGTGGGTTCGGCAACATCCAGAGATTCCGATTATCTTATGCGAGGGTGAGAAGAAAGCGGCCTGCTTGCTCTCTTTAGGGTTTGTAGCGATCGCACTCCCTGGAATCTGGAACGGGCGCGTGGGCAAACAGGATTTTGATGAACGGTTGCATCCTGACTTAGTACCAATGACTCAGGCGGGGCGCAAGTTCATAATTCTTTTTGACTACGAAACAAAAGCTAAAACCAGGTGGTCGGTGTTTCAAGCCACTGTTCGCACTGCAAAAGCAATCGAATCGGCAGGTTGCTTTTGTGAAGTTGCATTACTGCCGGGGCCAGAAAAAGGCGTTGATGATTTCGTGGTTGGTCGCGGTGAAGATGCTAACGCTCTACTGACCGCAATCATCGATGATGCTAAATCACTCAAAGATTACCAGCGCTCGTATCGGGCTAAAAAATGGGGACTAAGTAAGTACAAACCGGATGTCACAGTCAATATTAAATATTTGACTCAAGCACTCTGCATCCCTGACTTAGCAGAAAAATGTTCATCTGTCCCGCCACTTTATGATCTGGCAGAAGAAAAATTGTTTACTCCCTTTGTTGCAGGAGCTTCTGAAGCAGGGGGAGCAGGGGAGGCAGGAGGAGCAGGGGGAGAAGAAGAGAGGTCGAGGAGCAGAGGGAGAGGTGAAGCTGAAGCTTCTGGAGCAGAAGAATTATTATTTAATTCTTTTTCCTCCCCTGCTCCCCCTGCCTCTTTCCCCTCTGCCCCGAAAAAATCTTTCCGTTTTCCAGAAAAAGGATTAGTCGTACTGTGGAGCGACATGGGTACAGGCAAAACTGAACTTATGCGCTGGTGGCGTGACCAAAATCCTGATGCCAGATTCCTCAACAATGGACATCGGGTTAACTTGTTGAAAAATCTTGCCGAACGACTCAAAACTGCCATGTACTCCGACTTGGGTTACACAGGTTTAGCCCAGGCCCAAGCCCTTAGTATTACTATTGACAGCTTACATAAACTGAATACTCAGTCTCTCACCTACGGCTGCATATTTATAGATGAAGCCTGCCAATACCTCACCCACCTACTACACAGTAATACTTGCAAACAGCACCGTGCAGCAATACTTGAAGTTCTGGAATATATAGTATACAACGCGCCACTGGTCGTCATCGCTGATGCACACATGGATGACCTGACCGTGGATTTCTTCCGCTCCATGCGACCCTCTGAGGAAATTCCTTACATCATTAAAAACCAGTGGCGAAACGGTTCACGCACAATTTATTGGTACGAGGGAGATAATTCAAGCGCCTTAGTCGCCCAAATCTCGGCAGCGCTGATGCTTGGAGAAAAAATTATGGTTGCCAGTGATTCCAAACGTTTCATCAAGAAACTCGACAAGTCTTTTACTATCAAGTGCGAAGAATCTAGCTCCGAAAAATCCCATACACCACAAAAATGGCGCATCTGGTCGGTTCATTCAGACAATTCTGGCAGCGATGAGAATGTCGCTTTCATCAAAGATATCACCAACGCCGTCAAAAACTTCGATGCCTTGTTCACCTCCCCCAGTCTCGGTACTGGTGTCGATATTTCGGAGTATCATTTTGACTTAGTATTTGGTGTGTTTCACGGCGTTTCCCAAACCGCTACTGAGTGCGCTCAACAACTGTACCGCTACCGTCCGAAAGTCCCTTTTCATATTTGGGTGGCCCCACGTCCTCCCTTTGGCTACCAAGATACAAACGCATCCAAGATTAAAGAGCGCTTGCTCCAAACCAATGAAATGACCGCTTTTCTGTTGCGGATTGACCGTCAAACAGGCAAGCGGGGCGCAGAGAAAGATTGGGCGCTTGAGGCTTACTGCCAAATTATGGCTAACCGCCACTATTCTCTAAATAATTTGCGCGATGATCTGCGATCGCTCCTCACCGAAATGGGCAATACATTTATATATGTGGGCAGTGATTCAGATCCTCAATCTCTTGAAAGTCTAAAAGCAGCAGCACAAGCTTTGGATAGTGCCCACAATTCGGCTGTTGCCAAGGCCAAGAATATTACTTTGAGCGAGTACCGTGCCCGTCAAAGCAAAGATTACCTTGACCCTAATGAAATTTTTGAATGCGAAAAATTCCGCATTTCTGATTCTTACGGCATCGAAGTAACCGAATCACTCGTAGAAATGGATAAAGGCGGCCGCTTAATTAGAGCAATTGCTGGACTTGAGGCCATTTTAGCCGCACCCGAAGAATCGTTTACTGACCCCAAAACTGGGCAAAGTTATCCTACACCACCAACAATTGTCACCCAAAAAGACCGCACCGAGCGCGACAATCTCCCTTTGTGCATCGACTGGGGCAATTATTCCGCACGGTGGCTGGCTAGATTTAACCTGGGGCTGCATCAAATTCTCACTTCTTTAATGAAGGGTGATGAAGTTACTGCCGACGATTCCACCTTACTCAAGATGACGGAGATTGCTATACATTGTGCTGCTCACGTCAAAGCAATTCTTGGGTTTACTATTCCCAGTGACTGTAAACCTATTTGGTTGCTGGCCACAATGCTAGAGCAGCTGGGGCTAAAGCTGACCTTCCGCAAGCAGGGTAAACGGGGTCAACAGGTGAAACTTTTCTCTTTATCTAAAGAGGAATTAGAATTTGCAATGCATGTAATTACTCATCGTGAAACGAAGCGCAATCAAAAAGAAAATCGAACCTCTTATGCCCCCAAAACCCCTGCTGCATATAGTGTAAACCCCAATCAGCAGGACGTATCCACCCCCCCCCCTAATGCTATAGGGAACTCCCATTGCCAAGGGGAGGATACTACAGAATTTGAGTCGCCTCCGACCGATCGCATTACGCTACTCCACTGCGTAGAAATACTTCGCTCTGGTATTAAGCAAGGGGTTGACGCGATTAAAGGCATCCTTAAGCGATGGGTTGAGGATTTGCGCTGGGATACGGTGCTGGAACTTGAAGCGATCGCGGCAAATGAACTGCGACTTGTGGAGGCTCAAGTCCCGGAATTTTACGCCTTGCTAAGTGAAGAAGTGTTGCCTATGGAGGGGGCTGGCTAGGGAAAAATCCCTTTGGCATTTGAAAGCAGTTTTTCTGCTTAGTTTCCAGTAGCAATCGATGCCACTGGTTCTTATTTGTGCTGCATTCTCACTCGTTTAAATTTTAGAGTTTATGTAATTATCAAAGATCCATCAAGTTCAAAGCGCTACTGTCATTAGGTCTAGCTTTGAGATAGCGATCGGTGATGGCTAAATTGGCGTGACCCAAAGTTTCTTTCACCAGCACTGGATTAGTCCCGCGCTCAATGGCGTGAGAACCGTGGGCATGACGTAACCAGTGAGCCGAAACTAGTTCGCTTAATCCAGCTTCTTGTGCAATTGCTTTGACAATCGGGTGCAAGTTTTGACGGTCTAAATGTCCCCCTTTTTGACTTGGAAACACTGCTTGATTGGAGTGAGCCGAAGCTTTGAACTCCATTAATTCCGTCCAGAGTTTCTGCTTGATGAGAATTGTCCGATTTTTACTGCCTTTGGCTTTTCGCACGTACACTTGACCACTCTCACCACGGGGTGTCAAATCTCCCCAAGTCAGATCACAGATTTCACTTGCCCGTAACCCTGCTTGATACAAGAGTTTGATAATTAACAAATTACGTAGGGCTGTGTACTGTCGTTTGGGAGTTTTCGCATCAGCTAAATGCTTACTTGCTGCCCGTACCAACAATTTAATATCAGCTTCGTCTAAATAGCGTTCGTTGATTACATCTGGTAATTCACCCAGTTTTAGTGCCATACCCACATTAAAAGGGAGATATCCAATTTTATGAGCGAAACTAATCAAGCTTTTGGCACAAGCTATGTATATCCGCTTTGTGCTTTCGGCATTGCCCCCAAAAGAACTAGCGTATTCTACCAAGTCTTCATAAGTCACTTTTTTGAGAGGCTTGTCCAGAAAATCCAGAAATCGCCTAGTGTATCGCTGGTAAGCCCGAATAGAAGACGACGCTTTTCCCTCCAACCACAGCGCAATCAACTTCGCCTCCGCCTGCGCTACTGGCAAGGAAGCGATCGCCTTTCTATGGGCTGTTATGTGGACAAGAGAGAGTGTCATTTTTATTACTCCCTTAATAATCAGACACAATAGTAGTTTCGTCTGGTTTTATAGTGTCTGATTTTTATTGTCCTTTAAAATGGGCGTTTCAACTCACTCTCAAGCGACTGAAAATTTCTTGATTTTTGCGTATAGTACACCTCTAATACTGAGGAGCGTGACAAACACAATACTGTTATGCAATTGTTCAGCAGGGTATTTATTTTGAAAAGCCTAAAAGTGGGTGAAAAAAATAAACTAAAAATGACTTTATAGTTAATAAATGATATAAGAGGTCAAAGAGTGTCCTCCAAAGTTTATTTACGCCGCAGTGTACTGCTTTTTCAGCGCTATCACGCCATAAAACTATAGAGTCATTTTTAGTTTATTTTTTGAGAGTGGTTTGATTGCTTTGTGTTTAAGACACTTTTTTCTAGAACCGCAAGCGGGAGCTAGAGAAGTAGTTTCTCAAGAATTGCCAAGGCACTTACCAGTAATGAATGGCACGCTTGTTACTGTGCGTTCGCTGATTTTAAGGCAGTCAAAGGAATTAATTCCTTGAGGGGTAATGATTAAGAGGATTTTTGAAGCAACTCCCTGATGAGAGTGGATTTGGGGGTAGTTTGAGTAGAGAATGATGTCAGGTGGTGGTGCATCGATGAGTGAGACAGAAGTAAAAATAAGCTCCGAGCGGATAGACGATATTCCATTAATAGTTGAATGGCTTGCTCAGATAGAGATAGCCAAACATATCGACCAAAAACTGAAGAAGCCGCACGGAAACCACCAAGGAATGAGCTACGGGCAGTTGAGTGTATTATTACTAACGTATATAATCACTCAATCAGACCATCGGTTATGTGCAGTCGAAGAATGGGTAGAAACACATCGAAAGATTTTGGAATTGACAACGGGGTGGTCGATAGGAAACAAAGATGTCAGTGATGACAGATTGGGAAGGGTAGTAGAAGAATTAGGCAAGCAATCACTTGCTAGACAAGAAATAGAAATTAAATTAGGAAGGCAGATGGCGTTGTTGCATGAATAGAGAAAAATGGTAAATTTTACTTATTCCTTCCTACCTCTACTAATCCCCTCCTAGTTTCTTAGTTGGACTATGAAGACGAAAGCCAAAACTAACTACAGAGTCCGTAACTGGCAGGAATATGATGCGGCGCTCAAGCAGCGAGGGAGCCTGACTTTCTGGGTGAGTGAAGAAGTAATCGAACAGTGGCGCAACGAAAAGAAAACAGGACGGAAAGGAGCCTCCAACTATTACAGTGACGTGGCGATCGCTACGATGGGAACTGTACAATCGGTATTTAACTTAGCAGGGCGGCAGACGGAAGGATTTCTAGAATCACTGTTTATCTTGATGGGAATTGAGTTGAAGGTACCAGATCACTCCACCCTATGCCGTCGTTTGAGCAATTTATCGGTGGAACTGCCCGTAATCCCAAAGGATGACGCAATCCATGTTGTAGTGGATTCAACTGGGGTAAAAGTGTATGGTGAAGGAGAATGGAAAGTTCGCACACATGGGGTAGGTAAACGACGGACGTGGCGGAAGTTGCATCTGGGAGTTGATCAAGGAAGCGGAGAGATTTTGGCTGCGGTGGTGACTACTAATGATGTAGCTGATTGCGAGGTACTACCCGACTTGTTGGAGCAGATTGACTCCAATATTGAACAAGTATCTGGTGATGGCGGTTATGACACAAACAAAAGTTACGACACAATCACTCAACGCCAAGCCAAAGCAGTGATTCCACCTCGCAGTAACGCTCAGATTCAACAGCCTCATAACTCTGAACTGCCTCCACATCAAAGAGATGAAAATTTGCGTCGGATACATCAAATTGGTCGCCAGCAATGGAAGCAAGAAAGTAGATATCATCGACGTTCTTTGTCTGAAACAGCTATGTTTCGACTAAAAATTATTTTTGGGGGTAAGCTAAGACGACGCTTTTTTGACAATCAAGCTGTTGAGTTATTTCTGCAATGTGCTGCACTTAATCGCATGATTCAGTTAGGCAAGCCAGATAGCTACAAAGTGGAAAAATAATTACTAACTCTGCTAAGAGTTGGTGTGCCTTTTTTCTGTTTCATGCAACAAAGCCATTTTAGGAATGTTTGCGTTCCTTGCCGCCGCTTCCAACAAGTCAGTTGTGCCCTCGTCTGGGGTAATCCCTCCAGCTATAGAACAGCAAGCCAATTAACCAAACAATCCGCTTTTTCGCCCAGTCGCAATACAACTCTTGGAGAGGCTACGCTCAGTGCAAGGGGAGCAATTGCAGATGTAAAAGGATGCCATTAAAAAGGTGAGAGCGTTGTTTGATAATGCTTTCAGCTTATATTGTCACTCACTCGGCATCGCTCCCGCCTAATATACTGTGTCCTTATCGAAAGGCAAACTGTCTTCCGGCTCAAAGTTACGCAGGTCTTGCTCCATCTGCTGCCGACGTTGGACGTATGTTCTACTATCTTCAATCCTTCCCCTCATCTGCCATGCACCAAAATTAATACCCTGTTCTGCGTGTTTAGCAGATACTTTGTTGTAATCATCAACCTCGATTTTCTTGCGTCGTTCCATTTCTTCTAGCCACCCAAGGTTTGTACCCTTTTTAAGCTCAGATTCAAAGTACTCCTGTTTAAGAGAACCGTCAGGGTTGAACTGTGTTTTCTCTGTTGGGGTGAAGAAATCGTATGCCGTGTAGACTGGACTTAGCTCTGGGTCGGTTTCATCTAGATGTTCTAACTCAAGATACCTATTCTTCAAGATTTGAGCGTGTTTATCGATCATTTCAGGACGCATATTATCAGCAATTAACTGCTGAAGATACTCTGGTTTTAAAGAACCATCTCCACTGACTTTTTCTTGGTTCATATTTAACCAGCGTTTTAATCTTGACATATTTACCCCCAAGAATTTTTCCAAATTTAAATAAATGTATGGCTCTAGAATTTAAACACTTTGATACAAGGTTAAATCAATGGATTCATGATGACGGAGACAAGAAGAACCCTGATTCAATTTTAACTGAGAAAATAGACAATACTTTATTAGAATCATACTTTCCAAATAAAGAATTTTCTTTTGGACATATTGATGAATATAGTAAGCCAGAAGATTTACAAAATCACCCAGAGGGACATATTATTTTATTATCTTCTAAAACCAGGCTTCTGTATGGTTCTCCAGAATGCTTAGAAGTAATTGAGAAATTATGCCCTGATAGAAAAGATAGAGGTGCTTACGGTTCAATTTTTTTAGGTGCTTGTAAAAATTCAATTAATGAACGGTTAAACATTTTAGTTGTAGATGATAATACGGGAGAAAATGGAGGCTTTATTAAAGACCAAGATGCTTTTAAATTAGTAGGAGACTGCTATGGACAGATTTCAAATGAAGCTTATGTTAAATTAACTAAAAAAAAAGAACATGAAGATAAAAGTTATCGAGTGATTCAGCATCGCTTTGGTTGGAGAGAAGGCGATGGAGAAGATACTAAATACCGTTTTGGGAAAGGAACTCTACGACCATTTAAACTAGAAGAGTTGTCTTGGCAAGAGAATACACCCAAAATCGACTTAATCATTCCCATATCCAGTTTTAAAGGTACAGACAAAGATAATCCCAATGGTGCTAGTAAACCCCAAATTCAACCAGGGCTATATCAACAAAAAGTCTGGTTAGGTGAGAAGTCTCAGTCAGAGCGGGGCCAGACAGCTATATCCCAACTGTTGGCATCATTTCCCCAAGGGATCAAAGATTTCGCTGAGGAGCTAGAGGCACAGGCTCAAAAGCTAGCCGAAAATCAGGATGACCCAAGGATTGTTGCACAACTTTACTGTGAGAGATACGAAAAACGTAAGGCTTTCACCGAGTCACAAAAAGCATCTTTAAAAAAACAAATTACTCTTGCCTCTGCTGATGGCTCATTAGCTAAACAATTAGAACTAGTGACATCGAATGATGCTAATGGAGAATATGAGGCAACTGATGAAAATAATGAATCTCCAAAAGATGATTTGTTAATGTATAAACTCATAAAAGCTGATTTAGTTGGGGGACATAATCAGCTTTTAGAAACTGAAAAAGTCAAACAAGAACTGAGTAAATTTGTCCAAAGTGAGTGGAGAGATATAGCACTTGGGAGAACTTTAACATTTGATCGAGGAATGATTATCCCATCCAAAGAACTAACAAATGGTGAAATTTGTGTCTCTTGGATGGATGAAAAGGAAAAAGTATTAAACTTTCGTTCTCCCTTTCTCAACTCTAATGGGTTGTGTGTATCTACCAATAAACATGTTTTAGACCGTTTAGCTCCAGATGGTGAACCATTGCAAGGAATAATTGTAGTCAACGATGAAGACCACAAACGTATACTTGCTAGGATTGAGGCGCTAGAAACTCAAGGCATTGAACACAACGAAGTTAATCCCCTCGAAACCGAATCAGAACGCCAAGCACGAGACTACGATGGTGACTGTATTGGTGTGGCAAAAGCCGGCTTATACCCTAATCTGACAGCAGAGGCAGAGCGAAGAAATCTTCCCCAAAACGCCTATTCGCCCACGGTTAAGCTCAAAAAACAATCATTTTATTTGGAAAATGGAAGCCAGCCCCCATTTGAAAAAATCGCTATCCACATGAGTGATAGCATCAGCGTGGGCATAATCAACAATCAAGTGACAGCACTGGAAGCATTAGAATCAGAAATTGAGGTACTAAAGACTTACGGTACTTTTGAGCAGAAATCAAATTATCTAGACCAAGTTTCTAACCATTACGAAACCCTGTTTGAGCAAGAACGCCAGAAAGATCCAAAGTTAATTCGAGAAGAATACAAGCCTTATATGCAAGGGGTTGTTGAAATTGCTCATTCTCAAAGAACTCCCGAAATGATCCAGAAAGCAATGGAAATTAACCGCCTGATGTACCGGGAAATGATTGGTGAGGGATGTTATCAAAACCAAATAGCGGTTGATTTATTCAAAAGTGCTAAAAAACCGGAGATGGATAAAATCCGGGAAAACAGCCGCTACTTGTATCGTGATGTTAATTATATTAAAGATAAGAAATCTTCGTTAGTTTATTTAAGCACAGGGATAACACCAAAGGGCTACTCACCAGTAGAATTATTGATTAGCCAAACCAATAAATATTTCCAAGAATCACGGTTAGAATCGCGTTCCATAGTCCAGTTTAAAGACTTGTTCAAAGGGGTAGAATTTACACCACAGCAGAAATTTGCAGCGATCGCCGCCAAATACGAGTTTGATCTGAAGTTCAACGCTGCGGTTCGTGCCTCAAGGCGGCGAGAAACAGAGTCTGGGCCTAGCGCAGTTGTTCAAACGGATTCAGGAACGCAACTCGAAATTACCAATCTCACCCGTTACGGGCATCCCTTAATCTGGAAAGCCCAGACGTTGAACATTCGCCTAGATGAGATTAAATTCACAAACAGTGAACGCCCCCATAAATTATTAGCAGTTGCACAGATAGATGACGAGGTTGGGGAAAATGGAAAACCTGCTTACCGCAACCTGGGGACAGTTAGCCAACAATCTGCGACTGACCACAACCTCAAGGCGGGAATGACCATGCAGGGAGCTAAACTCCTAGAACTAAAACCAGAACTTACCAGAAGCCAAACTAAATTACTTTTCGACAAGGCACAAGAGGCGGCTCTCGCATTTTATGCGAAGATCCCAGAGTCAGAAAAACTTGCATCCGCCGCCGCCGCTTGGAATATCTGTGCATCCCGCCAAGATGAACTTGAAGTTGCAAGAAAAGAAAACGCAAACCCCCAAGCGATCGCTAAAAAAGTTTCTAATTTCGCCTTCGCTGCTTTCCCCAATGAGATTATCTCTCGCTTAGATAAATTGCAATTTACTGAACCGAAGTTAGTCACACTGAATAATGAAGCGAATCAATTTTTGGGTCGAGACTGGAATCCCACCGAAAAACACCCGATAGAAATTAGAGCTAGTCACCACCCAGTCGGACATGAGCGCCATGTTTCCAGGCTAATGTTTGTCCAGGATAGTGACGGCGAATATAAGGAATTCGCCATGCTCGAAACCAGAACCGCACAGCTTCCCATTGGAACGAAAGCGCTCTCTTGTATGGTTGGGGTAGAACCTGCCACAGCATCAGCAACTATTGGACTACCAGGAAACGAGCCGGTTGAAATTACTATCCGTGAACTCAAGAACTTCTCTTATGCAGGACTTGTTTTTAACGCCGAATCGGTCAACTTAGAATTTGGCACTGTGCCGATGGCTGACAAAACAGTGAAAATCAAACTTGATGGCAAAACTCTGGGGGAGTTAGACAGTGATTCTGTCCAACAGTTAAAACAAATTGATTACCTGAAAAATGGTAATCCTCTAAAGTTAAAACTTACTTCTATCTCCGAAACTGGAGATCAAGCTTTTGTTCTGGGTGAATCTCCCAATGGGAATCTTCTCAAAATTAATAAAATTAACTTTTATGATTTTTCTGGTCAGACATTCAATGAGCAAGATTACCGAAAACTGACTATCGAAACCTCAGCTTCTAAAACTAGAGATGCTGTATTTTTGAATGGTGAACCTTTGGGAGTATTGCACTTCAAAAAAGACAAAGACGCGCTCAGACAACTTGGATTGCTCAAAACCGGAAAACTTACACACGCCGACGCTATTATTCAAAGTAATTTCTCTGTGATTTGCGCTCAAATTGACCCTAAGACCGTTGAATATCCTACTATTTGGACGAAGGAATTTCAGGCTTTTGGGACTCAATCAGTTAATTCTGAACAACAAGAGATGATTGAGAGTAGTGCGAATATTCTACATCATATTAAAGAGCGCCCTACTTTCTTATTTTCTACCCAATCAAACAAAAAACTTGGAGTCATGGGCTTGGCTGTTGACAACCAGAAAGCTGATACTGTAACTAAATGGTTAACTGCTCAAAATGTTAAATTCTCGCTTGCCCCAACAGAAGATGTTATAAGGGAAACTAAAAAAGGTCTAGCGGTATTTAACTTGGTTGATAGCTCCATCCATGTCAAAACTTTAGAGAGCATGGCCAAGAAATTTGGGGCTGTGATTGAAACGGATAGTGAGTATCAACAAAGGGTTAATTCCCTCGCCACACGACCGCAGTTTTTGAAACCACCAGAACAAACAGCACAATCCCCACCTAACCAATCAACTCTATTACTCTCCACTACTCCTTCTACACCAGACATTAGTAATGGTGTGAAAACCGAACCTCTAAGTGTAGAGAAGCTCCCGACACTCACTATTGATGACTTGAGAAATTGGTATAATGCCGCAGATAAGTTAGGGAAGCCGGAAAATTACAAAAAACGCATTGTAGAAGTGGCTTATGGGTTTAAAGCTGGTGAGCAATTATCAGCTCAAGCGTTGACAGTAATGAATCAAGATATGTTTGAGCTTGAAGTCATCAGTCGGCTGACTCAAATTGCTCAAAGGATTGGCATGGTCTGGGGTAAGTCTGATGAAAATGGTACTCAAGTCCAAGGAAAGATTTATGACTTGGCTTTCAATACCCAGCAGAGGGATTTAACTATTTCGCAGAAAAATGGAGAGGTAATTTTAAACTTGCAATCGGGTCAGGTGCAGACTAATAAACTAACTCCACAGATATTGCAAACTTTTGAGGATGCGAATAGTCAGATAGATAAAATTTTAGCGCAAAATAAAAGTCAAGGACTAGAAATACACAGATAAATTAACTTAGTCGGTCAAAGATCCGAGTTGATGAATATTTCAGCAATTATAAATCACAATAGAAAATATGTGGTGAAATTAATGGAAGAGATTGATGTAGAACAAGGGCAACTGTGGTATGAAAAAGGATTAGAACATCTCAAATCAGGAAACTTATCTGGAGTAATGGAGTGCTTCAGAAATGCACTTTATTTCTATCCTAATTTTGCGGAAGTTCACAATACTATAGGAATGATTCAGTTTCAAATCGAAAAATATGAAGGTGCGATTCAACTTTTTGATAACGCATTAGCAATGAATCCTAACTTTGCTGAAGCTTATAATAATCGGGGACTAGCTCGATCAAAAATCTGTCATAAATCAGAATTCCCCAAGGTGATTGAAGATTACACTAAAGCCATCGCCCTGAATCCAAATTTAGTCCAAGCTTATTTAAATCGGGCTGATACGTATAAAAATCTAACTGGTGATAATCCAGCAGCTATCTTAGATTACAATCAAGTAATTTCACTTGACCCAAACTGTTTATCAGCTTATATAAATAGGGCGAATATTTGTTTTTTATCTGGGGAATTAGAAAAATCCCTCTTTGATTTAGAAAAAGTATTATCTCTAGATGCTGATTGTGCAGAAGCATACTGTGGACGAGGGACAGTCAGATTCCATCTGGGCAATATTGAGGGCGCTAAAAAAGATTTATTTAAAGCTTTTGGTTTGTATGAGGCGCGAGGGAATATGATTTGTTGTGCTTTTACTCGAAGTTTGATTATGGAGCTTTTTCGGGATCATGAAGTTTACAAAGATTTGTTTGGGGTTGGAAGTAGGATAAGCAAACAATTGTAGATTGCCGATTGTAGATTTGAGATTGACTGCACCCACAAGGGATGCAGCTTGAGGATTTGAGATTGACGATTTTAGATTTATTCCGCCCACAATATGCTGGGCTTGTACCAAAAACAAACAATAAAGCAATCTGCGATCTTCAATCTGTAATCTTCTCGGTCAAATCGTAAAAGTAGCCACTTTTGTCAAGTGGCTACAAATTTCATCCAATAATCTGAATCACAGCAGTTAAATTTGACGGTGCTTGAAATGAATACCCGCTTATTAAGCACAAAACTTACTAATTCTTGTGGACTTAAAAGCTTATTCTTCGATCCCAATTGTTCAGAAGAGTGGATGTTAAGTGGGCTGCTTACGTGGTCTACTGGGTTTTCGTGGAGCTTTGCAACGGACGAGTGCTTTTAGTTTTTGGAGAGCCAAAAGCTGTTTATTTTGTTGTTATTTGTTGTTTGAGATTGCTTTTAAGGGCTAGACCTGTACCTAAAGTGCCTAGAGCTAGTAAACCCAATATAGAAGTCGATTCAGGAACTGATGTCGAGACTGGATCGGCACGGAAAACAACATTTCTCGAAATATTATTACTATCTGTAATCGTAGCAAAGAATGAAATTTGACCTAAATTATTGAGACCCCCATTAAAAAAAAGATTGGTTACAGTACCGTCCAAAAGAGAGTCACCTATGCCAATTACCTTATCTGCAATCGGGTCTGAACCTGTAAAGATGCCATCAGCAAAAGCATTTGCTGCCCCATTCTCTAAAGTTGCATTAAAAGCTACTTGATTATTGTCATTAATTTGGGGTCTAGAAAAGCTACTAAAAGAGCTACTGGTATTGGCAACAGTGGTAATTTTTTCACCGTTGCCTATAAAGATTCCGTCTTCCCCATTGTCTAAACGACCCTCAAATATAACATCGTTTCTGTTATTAATAGAAGTCTCAAAAAATCCACCAGAGAAAAGACTAGTATCATCAGCGATAGTAGTAATTAACCCATTTTGAATGGTGAACACGCCTTGCCCTCCATCTTTTAACGAAGCTGTAAAAGCCACTACATTATTGTCGTTAATTGCAGGAGGTTGGTCGAAAAACCTAAATTGCCCACTAGTGTCTACAACAGTGGTTAAAGAACCACCACTACCAGTAACAATTACAGGGCTGTCGAAGCCATTAAAAAGCGTGAAAACTAATGTATTATTGTTATTAAATGCATTGGCTGATAAATTTGTAGTAAACAAACCATCGCTTGGTGTAGCAACAGTTATAACTGTCTCACCGTTACTTATAAAAAGACCTTCTTGAGGTTCACTAGCAATATTTGCGAAGGCTACCGTACCACTGTTGTTAATTGCTACACCGTTAATAGCGTATCGTGGATCGGGGCCGACAACCGGGCTAATTGCTCCACCGTTGCCAGTGAAGATACCTGCACCTGAAGGTGTGATGGCACCAAAAGCTACCGTGCTATTATCATTTATAGGGCCACCTCCAACATCAAAAAAGTTTTTGTTGTCAGCTTCGGCAATTTTTGTAAAAGTAAATGTGCCTGCATATACCGATTTAACTTCTATGGCTATTAGACTGAGAAATATACTGGCTATAGCAGTTAAAAACCTTGGGTAAGTATTCATGGCAATCTCACTTTATTACATTATCCTGTTGACTGCATAATTATCTCATCTTACGTCAATGCCGAATCCGCAGTGCTTGTTGTCTAATTAGAAGAATTTTCTACCTTTGCGTGCAAGCCATTACTTAATATTCACGATGTCATTGTTGCTTTACCCTACTGTAGTAGAGGTTTATCTAAACTACTGCTACAGAAGGCTAAGGAAATCGCGTTCGCTGAAGGGCTGCTGCAAAGTCACGCTAGAGGTACTGGAAGGAAACCATGTTGCTCAGTTAGAATACAATGCGTGCGGATGCCGAATCATCGTAATTTTTAATCAGGCGGGAAGTGTTGTTAAAACCACGCTTACCCAAGACCTGGACTACCACAAAAGTACAATTGGGTCATCGTGTTCTGCTCATTGACATCGACCCTTAACCCAGGTTAGTGCTTCTGACACGCAACAACCAGTAAAAAGGCAAATCCTTTTCCAGAGCGCGATGTTATTACCGCCCAAGCGATCGTGTGTACTGAGAAACCTTTCAGTAATAATCGCTTCGATTGGTTTTAGGTTAGTATCTTTCTTGCCCGTTTTGGCACGGTTATGCCAAATACGCTAAATATAAAGGTAAAACAACTGCCAATGCAAGATTTAAGTCAGTGCAGGGATCGTGTTTTACATTACAATGCTTCCCGTACAAGAGTGGATA
This sequence comes from Nostoc sp. CALU 546, assembly GCF_048836525.1. Lineage (NCBI taxonomy): Bacteria > Bacillati > Cyanobacteriota > Cyanophyceae > Nostocales > Nostocaceae > Nostoc > Nostoc sp. CALU 546. The sequence continues at coordinate 4,308 of NZ_JAWJTF010000140.1, read as the reverse complement.
CTAGAATTCCGCCTCGGTTATCTTGGTCGCTACTGGAGCCTGATAAGCGTTGTGGGCTTATTAATTGGCTTTTTGCTCTGTCTGCTGATATTTGTGCCAATTGATCATTAACATGATACTAGATCCGTTCAGATATCCAGATCATATTAGCAATTCGCAATTCGCAATTCGCAATTCGCAGTTCGCAATTATGGAAGAAATTGGAAATTTATTCATTTTTGGTACAAGCTCCTAATTTCAATTAGGAAAAATAAAACAGTTAATATTAATATTCAGAGCAAGCGAAATTATGCCTAATGTTTAATTGCGAATTGCGAATTGCGAATTGTTTTGGTGCAATACTCTGGCTGGGGCAGTGGCTGATCCTGCGCCAGACTGAGATGACACCAAGAATTTTTGCGCTGATCAATACAGTAGTTGGAATTTCTGTCTTTTCTGTGCTGGTATGGTTTAACCAAAAAAGTTTGCAATGGAGTGGTGGCCCGATTGAAGGCTGGAAAACCGGACTCATCTTTCTACTGGGTGGTACAGTTACCGGAGCCGCGACGGGTAAAGCATTAGATTTTTACTGTGGACGAGTTGAGCAGCGATTAATCAGACTTGAGAGGGAGAGGGTAGAGCAAGAAACCCAAGAGCGAGAAAGGCTCTTAAGAGAAAGGTTTGAGAAGGAGAAATTAGCGCAAGAACGCCTAGAAGCAGAGATGGCAGAACGGAAAAGGATACAGCGAGAGGCGGCTCAAGAGGAAGAACGCCTGTGGTACGAAAAACACGGGAAAGACTATGCTGATTATGAATATGAGGAGGATGAAGAGGAATATAAAGGTGAGGAAGATTGAAGAATAATATGAAAAATGCCTAAGAATGTCATACGCTGTTTTGACATGAAAATAAAAGTTTGTATAGAGCAACAGATTATTTGACTGTAACGACAAATTATCAATTAAGTTCTTCTTGCTTGTAAGCTTGACTGTAAAAAAGTCTAACTTTTATGGTTGTTGGCATAAAGTTGTATAAATGTGCAAGAATATGCAATGCAGAAGGATTTAGATTTGTGACAACAATCTGTCGCTCTATAGCCATCCTGACAATGGGTTTAATTAGAATTAAACTGCAAAACATTCTTCAAAAAATGGATAAAACTTGTTCGCTAACAACTCAAACTTTTCTCCAATACAATCAGGACGAGCTATTTTATAACCTTTGCCATTGTACCAATCGGGATTCATCGCTGGAGAATAACACAGATAAGCGGTGCCATCTTTGTAATACCCAGATATAGTTAAGATATTTATTTTAGGTAAATAATTTACTTGAAAATTTCCGACAGCGCGGTTTTTACTTTTAAAAGTAATAGCTAAATTAGTGTCAAAAATATTTTGAGAGTCTTTATTTAATGATTTCAAATACATTTGCGGTACAACTAAAGCTGCATGAACCTTACCGATTTTTCGAGCAGATAACTGAAACTCAATGTTGCTAAAAACTTGTTCAACAATCTTAGTAATCTCTGTTTGGAAATCTATTTGTACCGTGTAAAGAAGTTGTTCTAAATCTATATTGAGCATTACTTTTCCTTTGAATATTCAACTGTTATCAAGAAAAATTATGAATTTTTTGACAAAGTGATTAATGATTACCAACCAGAGGAGCTAAATTGATATTTATCTTAGACTACATACGGCACAATCTATTTTCCAGAAATACACTGAAAGTAGAGCAACTTGCTAGTGCCCAATCTGTTCTTTATTAGCTCACCATCAGCTTTACTGACAGAGACAGATTAGCTCTCGGTCGAATGGGAGTAATGTTTTTCAGTCGTTGCGGCAACTGATGAAGCGCAATCGCCCCTTCCTCCCGTTGCCTCTGCCGATAATCAAGTAAGTTCTGAGCAAACACGAGATCATCAGTATTCAGCCGATAATACCGAGATGGCACAGAGTTAAGGATGAAATGTGAATGTTATGCAGATGTTACAGGGTGCGATCGCGGTAAATTCTTGACAAAAAGCCTGGAAACAAACGCCTGCGAGCGTTACGGTATATTCAAAGCAGGTTATAAGGGCTTGTTCGGCTGAAGCTGTAAGGCAGCTGCAAAATTTGTTGATAAGTGATTTCTCGGTAAAGGTGTGTGCAAGTCTAAATAAATTATTAAGGGAATACCCAGGTAAGATGGGTAGAAATTGGGTAGTTCTGCGCTATTTTTACCCAAGCGATTGAGCGATAATTATGTGTATAAAAAGCGCTGGCAAAGATTTTAAGCTGGCATTTAATAAACTGCAATATAAAACAGAGCCCTGGGTTTTTACAGGGCTTTTTAAATTGAAAACTCAGTTTTCGAGTTTAAAAAAGTGAATGATGGTTTGATTGTATCTTTTACAAACAAATGAAAGCGAGTTTTAATTAGCTGGATTGGAGTTGAGTACAAGATCAAGTAAAGTACGAGCAGGTTGTGATTTAAATAGTGCAGCTTGGTGGTCACTATAAGCACGAACTAGGCGATTAAGCGTGCTGGCACCAGTTTTGGCTTTTTCAATTTCTTCACCTCTGACGATTTCGCCATCAAGCATCTGCTCAATCACAAGTTTAATATCACCAGCTTCAAGGCGGACTTTTTGTAGCTTTTCTAAAGTGCTAAGTAAGGTTTTGAGTGAATTTAAGATTTCGTCACTATCTAGAGCATTTTCCACTGATTCAGCGATTCCTTGAGTTTGTGTCTCATCTGGAAGTGTCAGTAATTCAGCAGTAGATATTTTAGGTTTTGTCTCAGATTCAGTAAATCGCAAAGTTTTGCTAAAGAGCGATCGCTAAGTAGACACTCAGTAGAAGTTAGTTCTAAATAATACCTATTTTATAATTAAAACTTATATTCAATAAAAGAGGTTCAAAAACTGAAATTATCAAGAATGTACATCCACCCAAATAATGACCATTGACGACTTTACCAAAACAGCTTGCACTAACTGATTCAGAAACCCTTGACGAAGTTCTGGATTGTTTAAGTGAAAATATTTCTATTGAGACCCAAGGAGTTTGCGATCAGAAAACTCTATTTGAAATATTAGTGAGAGCAGCAAGTAGTGGAGATAGTATTGAGAATACAACAAAAGTTTTAAATAGTAGTCCATGTGGTAGCGATATCAGGTATCACTTAGATAAAATCAATAATTTTGAGCAGCTAGAAAATCAAATCAATTTAGCTCTCAAAAGTAGAATTCCTCATCGTATTAAAAATGCATATCATAAAATTGCCATTGATTTAAATTTAATTCCTTACTATGGGAAACCTGATAGTGATGAAGACCCTTATATTTATAGAAGTCAGGCTAAGTCAGGAACTTGTTCTTTTTATGCCTATGCAACTTTATATATATTAACCAAGGGGAAACGGATTACACTGGCGATTAGAGGAGTACGTTGGTTAGATACAAATGTTGCCATTATCACCTACTTATTAGCTGAACTTGAGACTATTAAAGTAAATGTAAAAACACTGTATTTGGATAGAGGATTTTTTAGTATCGCTGTAATCAGGTGGTTGCAAGCCTTGGATATTCCCTTTATAATGCCAGCGATTAGAAGAGGAAAAAAGGGTGGTGTAAATCAATTTCTTAAAGGCAGAAGTAGTTATAAAACTACTTACACAATGGGTGAAGAGAAAGATAATAATGTTACCTTTAGCTTATGGATTATCTGCAAATACAAAAAAGGGACAAGAAAACAACATGGTATTGAATACTTTGCTTATGTTGTTTATAAGTCGAAAATAAACCTATCTTACATTCATCAAGATTATCGAAAAAGATTTGGAATTGAAAGCAGTTATAGATTAAAAAATCTATGTCGAATCAGAACAAATAATAAGAAGCCCGTATTGAGATTATTATATGTTGGTATTTCTTTTGTGTTAGTCAATATTTGGGTTTATCTTCTTTGGTTTAAGATTAGTCGAAAACGAAAGGGTAGGCGATTAATTTATCGTAACCTTTTCTGTCTTAAACAAATGTTAGCTTTTCTACGTCAAGTTGTTGAGCGCAAATATGGAAGTGTTAAAGGTATTTATATTCCATCGGGTTAGCAATCGTTAAAAGTTGCTTAACTATAAGTAAAAGTAATTTATCCCAGCCTACGGGTTAAGATAGTTTCGCAGAAAATGTATCTCAAGTTACAAAATATTGGCGATCGCTCTCTTGGAAAAAACTTTGCGATTTACTGAGATTACTGCTTGCCATTAATCCTGACTCAAGAAATCTTTCTGAGTGTATCGTTTAATTTATTCGTTTGTATGAGTAGTTTCCTCGTGACTCTCGGA
>NZ_JAWJTF010000118.1:0-30058 GCF_048836525.1 Nostoc sp. CALU 546 | reverse complement strand
AGTCCGGTTATCATCTACTGTGTATGGCATGTTAGTGTTGGAGGTGCTATTGATGCCAATTTGCCTATTAGTAGTTTAGACGAATTACCACAAACCCACGTTGCACGACGCAATTTGAAAAATAGTGTCTTCCATCGTTGTCTCTCATGTTTCCGTCGTGGATTTTTAGTGATTAAGGCTGCCGTTCTTAATCGTCTTCCCCTACCTCAAGGTAGCTTTTTCCCTGAACCTTGGCCTTCCTTGACTCCACAACTCCATGTCTCTCAAATCACCCTCTCTACTGCCTGATTTTTAAATACCTACCCTTGAAAGCCTGATATCCTCCGGTAGCCCCTTGACTACACAGGGCTTATTGTTCGCCATCGACGCGCTCCTTAATCATGTCTATGAGGCACTGAAGCCCATCTTGAAACTCAGAGGGATCTAAGGATAATAAATACTCTTGGACTAGCCTTTGAACTGCCTGGGTATCTCTGGACTTCTGTAACATCTCGATACCTTCCCGGACTAGCTCAGATGAACTCTGACCACTTCTGAGGCTTTCCTTTTCTAACCACTGAAGAGTTGATTCCTTCATCCGAACCGCTATCTGTTTTGTCTGTATCTTCTTTTTCATACCTGTATACCAAATGGGATGCTTACAGGTATTTAGTCAACTGGGAAATATCAGGATAATCTGCACTTTCAGACTATTCCTATCAGGTTTACTTATATTTCATAGCCTATAACATTAAACCACCTACTGACTAAGCATCTGAGGCGATCGCTAGGACATTAGGGGGTAGTATTGGTCAGTCAGATATACCAAACAGAGGCAAACAGGGTTAACCCATCGGATGTTTAAGGGTAAACTGGGGCTTTGAATATCACTTTGAATATCATTTACCCCAGTTTGTTTGTTTTTGATTGTCCTAAAAGGCTGAAAGCCTTAAGGCGGCACCCGGATTTGAACCGGGGGTGGAGGTTTTGCAGACCTCTGCCTTACCACTTGGCTATGCCGCCACAGCGGGATTCCCGAAACTACTCTAATCTTTTTAAGATATTTTAGTAGGCATTGGGCGCTAGTTAAACCATGATAGCATAGGATTCTGAGGTAGAGATAGTGGGTTAACTGGATGTTTCTAGTAGTCTTTAGGCGATCGCTAGAAAATCCTAATGACGGGTTGACTATCTGCACAAAAAACTCTTAGCAGATTAGAGTTATGAGTTTTAAACTTTTACTTCATCGGCAAAATTACTCCAACGGACAAAGTGAAAGGGGCCGGCGATAGAACCCCAGAGACGTTCGTCGGTGTCTAAATCTCTTCCCCGGTCGAGGCTGAAAAATTCTTTAGCGTCAATCTCAAATTCGTTATCCAGATAAGTATTTTTGCCGTCACGTACAACTATGCAGCCTTTACCAGGTTCAACTCTGCCTTTGAAGCTCTTACCTGTCCACTCTACAATCATGTTGCAACCTGACATTTTTTCTAATTGCTCAACAGACAACTCTTTGAGGCGTTCGGGTTCACGAGATGCACCGTAAAATTTTTGTTCTTCTTTAACGGTGTAGTGTTCAATAGCAATGTGGTTTTCTGCCTGTATCAAATTCATTACCCGCATCCGGTAGGGTTGATTGAGCATAAAATCATAAGCTTGTTCGAGAAACAAACTTACCCCTGAGAACAATTCCAAGGGAAGAGGACGGATACAGACGCGGATATGGGCATAAAAAGGCGGATTTTCAAAGGCTTGTTCTTGATTGCTAAAGTCAGCTGCCATCCAGCGGGCTAGGGTGGCGATATCAGTGGAATGAGTCATTACAAAACGATTAACTAGTTGCTTAAAAATTATCTAGAATTATTTTGACACTTTCTCGACTCAAAAATCCCGGCTGCGATACCTTTGGTCGGCTTTGCCTACGCAATTATTGAATTAGATATAAGATGGATGCTCTAACTGTAGAAAATCAGGATGCTTTAGATGAATCGTAGAATTACCTTATGTAACCAACTCAAGGCAAAGTAAAGTACCCATGCTCAGGCGCTTAATTGTAATCGTTACTGCCACTATACTCTTTAGCAGTTCCTTGACGCTGGCACAGAGTCAGAAGCCCAAACCACCGGATAAATTTCCTCCCAGTCCTCTTGAGATTACCACACCTGATCCACTGCTACCACGATCGCCTAAAGATAAACAGCCGTTAACTCTCCAAGAACGACAAAAGTTAGAACCAGCGTTAGATGCGTTAAATCAAGAAGCTGCGGCGAAACTGCAAGCAGGGGATAAGGTAGGGGCATTTGAAATTTGGAATCGAGAATTGCGCTTGCGGCGATTTTTTGGTTTATTAACAGAGGTGCAAGCATTATCACGAGTTGGGGCGATCGCTTGGAATCAAAATGACGGACAAGAAGTACAATATATTACTCAACGATTGCAAGCGATTCAAAAGCAGGCCCAATCTCAGAAAACAACTGCTCCAATTGATTTAGAATTGTGGCGATCGCTAGGTCAAGCTTATCAAAATGTGCGATCGCCTAAACTAGCTCTGGAAGCTTACGACCAAGTTTTGCTAGTAATACGACAGCAACAAGATACAACAGCCGTCGTAGAAACCCTCAAAATAATTGGAGAACTACATTTGAGTTGGTTTGATTATCCCAAAGCTGCGCCAATCTACGAAGAATTATTGAGTTTAGCTACTGCCCAAGGTGAACGTGTAAACGAGGTAACATATCTACAACGACTAGCTTACATCTACGAGCAGAGCCAACAACCACAGCAGTCATTGAATGTACTTAATAGACTAGTAGAAATTTACATCAATGAGAATAAGCTTACTGAAATACCAGAATTAAAACTAGCGATCGCCTCAAATTACGAACTTCTAGCCAAGAAAGATCCTAACTTACTGCTAGAAGCTTTTAACAATTATCAAGAAGCTTATACCACTGCTTGGCAATTACAGGAGTATGCTCGTGCTGGTGAAGCTTTGCAGAAGCTAATTGCGCTGTACCGTTCTCAAGGGCAAACAGACGAGGCTTTGCAGGCTAGCCAAATTCTTGTGCAGACACAGACGCAAGCTGCCAACTTTTACGGAATGATGCAAGCTTATGACCAAATTGGGCAATTGTATCTAGAACGCAAAGAGTTTCCTCAAGCACTAACAGCTTTTCAAAAAGGCTTAGAACTGGCGCAACAACTCAAACATGAGGAAGCATACTTTACCGGACAAATTGAAAAACTCTCGAAAGCAAATTTTTAATTGATACTACAGTTTGGCACTACTGCCAAACCAAGACTGCCAATGAATTGGGAAGCCTACATTTGCTGCAAGCGGTAAGTGGAGAAATCGTCTATGTGGTTTCACTAATGCCAATCTACCAACTCATTTGTTAGAGATTTGAAAGGTTTACTCTTATATAAGAAATGCTTGCTAGAGTCTGGAGTGCATCAATTGTGGGCATCGATGCCGTTAAAGTAGGCGTGGAAGTCGATGTTTCAGGAGGATTACCGGGAATTGTTGTCTTGGGACTGCCAGATTCAGCGATTCAAGAATCAAGAGAAAGAGTTAAAGCAACTTTGAAAAATGCTGGCTTTGCCTTTCCGATGCGAAAGATAGTAATTAATTTAACTCCGGCAGATTTACGCAAAGAAGGCCCCTGTTTCGATTTGCCGATTAGTGTGGGAATTTTGGCGGCTTCTGAACAAGTTAGTGCTGATTTATTGGGGGATTATCTATTTTTGGGCGAAGTCTCTTTGGATGGCAGCTTACGCGCTGTGGCTGGTGTATTACCGATCGCAGCAGCAGCCCAAAAGATGGGAATTGCCGGTTTAGTTCTCCCTGTTGATAATGCCCAAGAAGCGGCAGTAGTCGAAGGCTTGGCTGTTTTCGGTTGCAAACATTTGTCTGAGGTGGTGGATTTTTTAAATAATCCGGGGCGTTACAAACCTGTACAGATGGATAGTACAACGGAGATCACAAAAGAATCTTACCCTGGCGCAGATTTGCATGATGTGAAAGGACAGGCTCACGCGCGTCGTGCTTTAGAAATTGCTGCGGCTGGTGGGCATAATCTAATTTTTGTCGGCCCACCTGGTAGTGGTAAGACGATGTTAGCAAGGCGCTTACCAGGAATTTTACCGCCTTTGAGCTTTGCCGAATCTTTGGAAGTGACTCGCATTCATTCGGTGGCTGGTTTACTGAAAAATCGTGGTTCATTGGTACGCGATCGCCCTTTTCGCAGTCCCCACCACTCGGCATCTGGGCCTTCTCTCGTAGGTGGTGGTAGCTTTCCTCGTCCTGGAGAGATTTCATTATCTCACAGAGGTGTACTTTTTTTAGACGAGTTGACAGAATTTAAACGAGATGTTTTAGAATTTCTGCGTCAACCTTTAGAAGATGGCTACGTCACAATTTCCCGCACCAAATTATCGGTAATGTTTCCTGCACAATTTACTTTGGTGGCGAGTACTAATCCTTGTCCATGCGGTTACTATGGCGATACCATCCAACAATGTACTTGTTCTCCTCGCCAACGCGAGCAATATTGGGCCAAACTTTCTGGGCCATTGATGGATCGAATTGATTTACAAGTTGCAGTGAATCGCTTGAAACCAGAAGAAATTACCCAACAACCGACGGGAGAAACATCAATATCAGTCCGCGAACGGGTTCAACAAGCAAGCGATCGCGCCATTACCCGTTTTCAAGGAGAAGCAAATCTGCGTTGCAATGCCCACATGCAAAGTCGTCATCTCCAGAAATGGTGCAAACTAGATGATGCTAGTCGGAATTTATTAGAAGTAGCAATTAGAAAATTAGGTTTATCGGCAAGAGCTAGCGATCGCATTCTCAAAGTAGCACGGACTATTGCAGATTTAGCAGCAGAAGATGAGCTAAAAACCAATCATGTGGCGGAAGCGATTCAGTATCGCACAATCGACAGAATGCAATGAAAGATTGGTTATACCAATTTGAAAAAAGAATGCCACAAATAGACCATTTGTAGAGACGCGATTCATCGCGTCTTTACCCAAGGATGTGTTGCAATCATTAATTTAATTGGTATTAGAAACCAATACGCTTGGGTTAAGGGCTAATAGTGTAAAATTGTGGATTTTCAAGACGCGATAAATCGCCGTCTCTACAAGTGTTTTGGTCTTATCTGAACTGTATTGCACTATAAAATTCTAAATTCCTCCTCCAGAATGCTGCATAAACTCCCTTGGGAGGATGTCACCACCTAGTCAATCAGTATCCAATATATCAGGGACTAAGCAACATCCCTAGAAGGAGACTGATTGGATGAATTTGCAAGCAATTTGGGAGCTTTTCCAAGAGACATTTAAAGAATGGAGTGAGGATAAAGCCTCACGGTTAGCGGCGGCGTTGGCTTACTACACAATTTTTTCTATTGCACCATTACTAATTATTGTAATTGCGATCGCAGGGGCAGTATTTGGAGAAGAGGCGGCAAGGGGTCAAATCGTCGGACAGATTCAAGGTTTAGTCGGCCAAGATGGCGCAGAATTTATCCAAACAGCTATTAACAATGCTAACAAACCACAAACAGGAGCGATCGCTTCCATTATTAGTGTTGTAGTTTTGCTCTTAGGTGCTACTGGTTTATTTACTGAGTTGCAAGATTCCCTCAACACGATTTGGGAAGTGAAACCGAAGCCTGGACGCGGCGTAACTAACATTATTCGCCTACGCTTTTTGTCCTTTGCAATGGTGATTGGTATTGGCTTTTTACTTTTAGTTTCTCTGGTAATTAGTACGGCCTTAGCAGCATTAGTAACATACTTTAGCAACTTGCTCCCAGGTCTTGATTTTATCTGGCAGATTCTCAATTTCATCCTCTCTTTCGCCATCACTACATTCCTGTTCGGACTCATTTTTAAAGTCCTACCAGATGTCAAAATTGCTTGGAGTGATGTTTTAATTGGAGCTATGCTCACCTCCTTTTTATTCTCCATTGGGAGATTTTTATTAGGACAGTATTTAGGTAATGGCAGTTTCGGTTCAGCTTATGGTGCAGCTGGTTCACTGGTAGTAATCTTAGCTTGGGTTAACTATGCCGCACAGATTCTTTTCTTCGGTGCTGAATTTACCCAAGTTTATTCCAGAAGATATGGCAGCGGCATAACTCCAACTAAACACGCCATCCCTATATCTGATAACACGGAATATAATGGCACGGCTCCGAAGGGACAATCATCAACTAATAAAAAGCCATTTTCTCGCTTGATGAATCGTTTCTTCCAGTCTTTTAGAAAGCCCAAACGCTTACAACAGAGAAGAAAAAATCCGCGATTTTAATCAGTTTCAAACCCTGACTTAAAGCCTGTTTTACGCAAATAACCTTATACTGGATTTTTTCCAGTATTCTATTGAACCAGGGAGAAAATCAGTGGTAACAGAAAAATGGTTTTTCATCGATTGGCAGGCAATTTTTGTTCCTAGTATCAGCGTCTTTGAGTTGATTATCCGTGGTTCGTTGGTCTATTTAGCGCTGTTCTCGGTGCTACGTGTACTTCCTAGCCGACAACTCGGAACACTAGGAATCACTGATTTACTCGTAGTTGTGCTATTTGCTGAAGCTGCTCAAAATGCTATGGCAAGTAATTATACATCGATTACTGAGGGTGCTATCCTGGTAGGAACTGTGATTTTTTGGAGTTACTTGCTGAACTGGTTAGGCTACAAACTTCCTCGATTCCAACGTTTTATGAATCAGCCACCGCTGCTATTGGTAAAAAATGGTCGGATGATTGAGCGTCATTTGCAACGAGAGTTAATTACAGATGATGAATTGATGAGCAAGTTACGTCAGCAAGGTGTAGAATTTATAACCGATGTGAAGTTTGCATATATGGAGGCTGATGGCAGGATTAGTATCATCATGTCAGATGCAAAAACTAGTTCCGTCCCTCAGCAAAAAGTAGCATTAAAAAGTGATCTACATTAATTAGACTGTAGAATATGACGGTTGTATTCTGTGCCGAACTGTGATTGAGCGTTATACTTTGCCCGAAATGGCTAATCTGTGGAGTGAAGCCTATAAACTAAAAACTTGGCTGGAAGTCGAAATTGCTGTTTGTGAGGCTCAAGCTGAACTTGGTTACATTCCATCTGAGGCAGTTGAGGAAATTAAAGCCAAGGCAGATTTTGACCCGAAGCGGGTACTGGAAATTGAGGCTGTAGTCCGCCATGATGTCATCGCTTTCTTGACAAATGTCAATGAATATGTTGGTGATGCCGGACGCTATATTCACCTGGGTTTAACTAGTTCGGATGTTTTGGATACGGCTTTAGCATTGCAATTGGTTGCCAGCCTGGATCTATTATTGCAACGTCTGGAAGATTTGATTCAGGTAATTCGCCAAAAAGCACGGGAACATCGTCATACAGTGATGGCTGGCCGATCGCATGGTATTCACGCTGAACCGATTACTTTTGGTTTCAAGCTAGCTGGTTGGTTAGCAGAAGTGTTGCGACACCAAGAACGCCTGAGAATACTCCGCCAAACGATCGCAGTGGGTAAGATTTCCGGTGCAGTGGGAACTTATGCAAATGTTGAACCCCGTGTAGAAGCGATCGCTTGCGAAAAACTCGGACTCAAACCCGATACAGCCTCAACCCAAGTTATTTCCCGCGATCGCCACGCCGACTACGTGCAACAATTAGCTTTGGTAGCCGCATCCATCGAACGCTTTGCTGTAGAAATTCGCAATCTGCAAAAAACAGACGTTCTGGAAGTTGAAGAATTTTTCGCCAAAGGTCAGAAAGGTTCCTCAGCAATGCCACACAAGCGCAACCCCATCCGTTCGGAACGCCTGACGGGAATGGCACGACTCGTCAGAAGTCATGCCGGTGCAGCTTTAGAAAACGTTGCCCTCTGGCATGAGCGGGATATTTCCCACAGTTCTGTAGAACGAGTAATTTTGCCAGATGCTTGCACTTTGACTCACTTTATGTTGTCAGAAATAACCGACTTGGTGAAAAACCTGTTGGTCTATCCTGAGAACATGGAACGGAATCTCAACTGTTATGGCGGGGTTGTGTTTAGCCAAAAAGTGCTACTGGCTCTGATAGATAAGGGAAGCAAGCGAGAAGATGCTTATGCGATCGTTCAAGAAAGCGCTCACGCTGCTTGGAACAAAGCAGAAGGCAATTTCCAAGACTTGATTAGCAAAGACCCGCGTGTTACTCAAAAGTTGTCTCCAGAAGAACTAGAGGTCTGTTTCGACCCCCAGCAACATCTCCAGCATTTAGAAGAAGTTTACCAACGATTAGGTATTTAGGATTAATTTGCTTGTAGTGAGCGCTTAAGCGCTTACTACTAACTTGTTACCCAAAAAATACGCAGATATTACAAAAAAGATATATATGACTCTTATTTGATTTTTGAAAAAACACCTTACAACTCAAAAAGCCTTCTTGCCTATTGCCTATTTCCTATTGCCTATTGCCTACCCACGCAAGTAAGTTCAAAAATCAAAGCAGATTCCTATATAAAGATACCAACAAAATTTAGTATTGCAATTTGTTTAATGCTGGAATTATTGCTCATAGTGGGTAGTATACACAACAAATACTTACTTATTTATTAGTGTTACCAGTGCTTTGATGATTGAAATCCTAGCCACACTTTCTGCATCTGCCGCAGCAGGAATGAGAATAGGCATACCTTTGCTGATTATTGGACTGTTGCAGGGTAGTAACTTATGGTCGCAAGTTCCAATTTTATCCCACATTTCTCCACCAATATTATTAGGCTGCCTCACCAGTTGGTCATTAATTGAATTATTAGTCTCAAAAAAACTATGGGGGCAAAGATTGCTCCAACTGATTCAGTTATTTATGTCTCCCCTCGTGGGCGCAATTATGGGGTTAGGAGTAGCTACCGCAACAGCAACGCCAAACTGGCTGATTGCCATAATTGGGGGTTTGCTAGCTTTGGTACTCCAGTTAGTCCAAGTTGGTTGGTTCTATCGGTTACGTGGCTTACCGTTGTGGGCAGTATTTCTTCAAGATACCTTGTGCATTGCTCTAGTACTTTTTGCCTTTGATGCTCCTTGGCAAGGAGGATTAATTGCTTTAATACTGCTCTGGTTTGCAGTTCGTAGTGCTAAACAGTGGTATGGCTGGTATAACAAGGGTACAAGGCGTAGGGCGTAGGGAATGGGGCATGGGGCATGGGGCATGGGGCATGGGGCAAGCATAGAAGTCTAAAAATCAGGCTTCCTTTGATGGCTATGTCATCCCCAACGGGGTACAAAACTTTTTATAACGGAGACGCTATGCAAACGGAAGGACAAAGGAAGATTTTTCCAATGCCCAATGCCCAATGCCCAATGCCCAATGCCCAATGCCCAATACCCAATGCCCTTTATTGCAAAAGCCCAATCATGTGCAAAAAGCCATGACCGGTAATCAGTTCTACGATTAAGGCAATAAAACCGAGCATCGCAATCCGACCATTCCATACTTCAGCGCTAGTCGTCAGACCCCACTCCCAACGCTCTTGAGGGTACATCTTTACCATCTTTTTCATTTGGGCAGCTTGGGAAAGCTTGAAACTGGGGTTTCTCAGCGCATCAATCACTAATTCGGCTAGTGCATTAATAAATACTGGATGGGTATTAGGAGCCGGTACGCGACGGAAGTTGTGAATTCCTGATTCTTCGGCTACTTCCCGATACTCAATATCAATTTCTTGTAGTGTCTCGATATGCTCTGAGACAAAACTAATTGGCACGACAACCAAATCTTTCACGCCTTCTGCGCCTAGTTCTTTGAGGGCATCTTCAGTATAGGGTTGGAGCCATTCTACTGGCCCAACACGGCTTTGGTAAGCTAAGGTGTGGGCATTGGGCCGATTGAGAGTCTGCATAATCAACGCAGTACATTCTTCAATTTCCGCCTGGTAGGGGTCGCCTGCTTCCTCAACGTAGCTTTTCGGAACGCCGTGAGCGCTGAAGAATATATGAACCTCATCCGGGTTAGGGAATTGCTCAAGTTCCTGGGCTATGAGTTGCGCCATTGCTTGCAGGTAGCCTGGTTGTTTGTACCAAGAAGGAATGACTGTGTAATCAATTGGTTGAAGTTTTGGGTCTTCTTGCCAAAGCTTTTCTAAAAGCCGGAAGCTGGAACCACTGGTACTGATAGAAAACTGGGGATATAGTGGTAAGATTACCAGGTGTTCTACCTTATCTTGGCTGATCTGTGCGATCGCCTCTTCTGTATAGGGATGCCAATAACGCATTCCCACATAAATATCAACTTCTTGCCCCAAAAAACCTAACTGTTCTTTTAAAGCTTCACCTTGGGCTTCTGTGATCCGCCGCAATGGTGAACCACCACCGATTTGCTTATAATTTTCTTGAGATGTTCGGGTTCGCCGCGTGGCAATAAACCAGGCTAGGGGTTTTTGCAACCAGCGAAATGGTAGGCGAATAATTTCCGGATCGGAAAATAGGTTGTATAAAAACGGCCCGACATCCTCTAGCTTATCGGGGCCACCGAGATTGAGTAATAAGACGCCTACACGACCCATAGCAGTTACTTTCCCCCAATCTTTTCAGGTTTTTTACTAATGTTAACAATATATCTTTATTAAATATAAAGCTTAATAGCAAGGAAATATGCAATGGCAACAATTTTAAGAGATTGGAGTTACCGCTATCAGTGGTTATATGATGGTATCTCTCGTTTAGCAGCCTTAAGTGTAGGTGGTGAAGCTCGTTTTCGGCAACTTGCTTTGCAAGGCTTAACAATTCACTCAGATACTCAGATATTAGATTTGTGTTGCGGCAGTGGTCAAACGACGGAATTTTTGGTAAAAATTTCACAAAATGTAACAGGGTTAGACGCCTCACCCAAGTCTTTACAACGGGCGCGGCAAAATGTACCCTCAGCTTCATATATAGAAGCTTTTGCCGAGGAGATGCCATTTGCAGATAATCTGTTTGATGTGGTGCATACCAGTGTTGCATTACACGAGATGCAGCCTCAGCAATTACGAAAAATTATTAATGAAGTTTATCGGGTGCTAAAGCCAGGAGGGGTGTTTACGCTAGTGGATTTTCATGCTCCGACAAATCCGATATTTTGGCCTGGGATATCAGTGTTTTTGTTGTTATTTGAGACGGAAACAGCTTGGGAATTGCTCAAAACTGATTTAGCTGAGTTGTTAACTAAAACTGGCTTTGAAGTGGGTGAGCCAACTTTATATACAGGTGGTAGTTTACAAGTAATACAGGCGAAGAAGTGAAAGTTGAAGGAAGCAGGAGGCAGGAGGTTTTACGGCGTTGCTGAATCAAGGGATGATTCTTGTAGGGTGGGCCGAAAAGCCACTGGTGTCTACTTTTGCCAAAAATAGCGTACTGATTGGGTGTTGTTCACCCACCAGGGATGTAAATCCCTGACTAATTTACAATCCCTGGCGGACGTGTGGTTTCGCGTTAAGTTGACACCAGTGGCAAGATGCTCATCCCACAAAACTAGCAAAATCATCCTGCAAATATGCAACGCCGATTTTACCTCAGTTGGGGCCAAGACCTGTCTGGTCGCGGCAGGAAACAGATAAATATCTGCAATATCAAGCCAAAGAACCCAGGATAATGAATCATAATTAATTTCTATAGCTTTGAGCTATCAGCCATCAGCCACCAGTTAACAGCCGGAAGCTGAGATGCAGAATGCCAAAGGCTTTTGATTCAACTTAACGAATTGACTATGAATTCTGAACAAATCAAAAATTCTCTAAATATTTCACCAGCGATACGCGTGGGAGTACTGGGTTTCGGCGGACTCGGACAAGCAGCCGCCAAGGTAGTTGCTGGCAAACGGGAAATGATTTTAGTCGCAGCAGCAGATCAAAAAGGCTACGCTTATGCTGCTGACGGTTTAAATACTGAGGCATCCATTGCAACCTATCAATCCGAAGGTTCGGTGGGTTATTTAGAGCCAGTTGGGACATTAACAAATCAAAGTATTCAGGATTTAATCGAAATAGCTCAACCTGTAGATGGGTATTTTTTGGCTTTACCCAACCTGCCAAATGACTTTATTCCCACTGTAGCCAAGCAGTTTATCAAATCTGGTTGGCGTGGGGTATTAGTAGATGCGATTAAACGCACCACTGCTGTAGAACAACTCCTCGCGATGAAAGAGGAACTGCAAGCCGCTGGGATTACTTACATGACAGGATGTGGTGCTACACCTGGACTACTAACAGCAGCAGCAGCTTTAGCCGCCCAAAGCTACGCCGAAATTCATCAAGTTGAAATTACCTTTGGGGTGGGAATTGCTAACTGGGAAGCTTACCGCGCCACTGTTCGAGAGGACATCGGCCACATGCCTGGTTACACAGTGGAAACTGCTAGGGCGATGACTGACGCGGAAGTAGAAGCACTACTAGATAAAACTAATGGCGTGCTGACATTGAAAAATATGGAACATGCTGATGATGTGATGTTAGAAGTGGCAGGGATCGTGGGGCGCGATCGCGTTACAGTTGGTGGTGTAGTCGATACCCGCAATCCCAAAAAGCCCCTCAGCACCAATGTGAAGGTAACAGGACGTACCTTTGAAGGGAAGATTTCTACCCATACTTTTACTCTGGGAGATGAAACCAGCATGGCAGCCAATGTCTGCGGCCCTGCCTTTGGCTATCTCAAAGCTGGTAGACAATTGCATCAACGCGGCATCTATGGAATATTTACCGCCGCCGAAATTATGCCGCAATTTGTTAAGTAAATAGGGAATGGGGAATGGGGACTGGGGACTGGGGACTGGGGACTGGGGACTGGGTACTGGGTACTGTTAAGGTAGCTCTTTATTTAATCCCTAATCCCCAATCCCTAATCCCCAATCCCTAATCCCCAATCCCCAATCCCCAATCCCTATAATGGTATTTCAGTGCTGATGAGTCGGAGGTAAGTATGACCACTACGGTACACTGGCAGGAACGGGTTGGTAATCAAAGAGATTGGATTTGGCGTGGCTGGCAAACCCGCTATACTTACATTCGTCCTAGCCAAAATCACCACAATACAACACCCCTAATTCTGTTACATGGCTTTGGTGCTTCCATTGGTCATTGGCGACATAATTTAGAGGTGTTGGGTGAGCATCACACAGTTTACGCCATCGATATGCTGGGTTTTGGCGCTTCTGAAAAAGCCGCAGCTAATTACAGCATTGAACTCTGGGTAGAGCAAGTTTACGACTTCTGGAAAACATTTATCCGTCAACCAGCAATATTAATAGGCAATTCCAACGGTTCACTGATTTCTATGGCCGCCGCTGCTGCCCATCCTGATATGGTGGGGGGTATGGTGATGATGAGTTTACCAGACCCGTCTTTAGAGCAAGAAGCAATTCCTCCTGTACTACGCCCACTTGTCAGAGCAATTAAAAATGTTGTCGCTTCGCCGTTAATACTTAAACCTGTGTTTAACTTCGTCCGCCGTCCTGGGGTGCTGCGCCGTTGGGCTAGTCTTGCCTACGCTAATCCAGAGGCGATTACCGATGAACTGATCGAAATTTTAGCAGGGCCTCCCCAAGACCGGGGTTCCGCTAGGGCATTTAGTGCTTTGTTCAAAGCTGCGATCGGAATTAATTTTAGTCCCAGTGTCAAGACAGTGTTACCAACCTTAACAATTCCGATGCTGTTAATTTGGGGACAAAAAGATCGGTTTGTTCCGCCAGCCCTTGCTAGCCAATTTGCCCAGTACAACGAGAAACTGGAAGTGCTGAATCTAGAGGATGTAGGGCATTGTCCCCATGATGAATGTCCAGAACAAGTTAACCAAGCGATTTTGGATTGGATTGAGAGATGGGTTGGCTGATCGCCAACCATTGGTTATTCTCTAATATTCCCTAAATATTATGCAGTGGGAGCGATCGCATTGATCGCATCACTAATACCTTTAAATTCTTTGACATCTAGCCAATCGTGGCTTGGTTAGTGTCAACATCTGTAGTTCCATGCACAGAATTAGCCACAGAAACCATCTTATTAAGAATTTCTTGACTAGGAACTTTACCTTTCAACACTACAGTGCTACCTGTTTGAGCTACCCAAAGGGTATTAACATCATCGAGTTGGGGATCTTCATCAAATGCCAACGCTACCCGCTTTGCCAACCCACTTTGGTCGTATTCTCCGTTTAATCCCAGACGTTCTGGGGGTATAGATTGAGTAGCAGTAGGTGAAACGCTAGTACTTGGAGCTTGCGGTATGGCCTGTGCAGTCGGATTTACTTGTGCATTTTGAGGTTTTTCCATTCCAAACAGTCTTTTTAACCAACTCATATAAACTTTTCTCCTAATTAAAGACTCATCAAACGTAAGTATAAAAGTTTTACAGAAGCTCGGCATCTGCCAATGAAAAGATATACATTCCATTCAATTCATGCTTGGAGTATGATTTCTGTCCAATTTATCTTTAAAGAATGCAATGAGTGCAACCATTAAGTTTAAAATAGAAGGTCGCACTAACAATTTAGTGCGGTAGTACCTCTAGCGTAGCCCTTAGCTAGTGTCTGCGTTACTCAATTCCTGCTCTAGCCTCTGTTGGCGAAGATGAAACATACTCTTTCGGTTCTTGTAGAAGATGAGGCGGGTGTTCTTTCCCGCATTTCTGGTTTATTTGCGCGTCGCGGCTTTAATATTGAAAGCCTTGCTGTTGGCCCTGCTGAACAAGGAGGAGTCTCCCGAATTACGATGGTAGTCCCTGGTGACGATCGCGTTATCGAGCAACTCACCAAGCAACTGTACAAGTTAGTCAATGTCCTAAAAGTACAGGACATTACCGAAACTCCTTGCGTCGAGAGGGAATTGATGCTTTTGAAAGTCAATGCTAGTAGCAGCAATCGCTCAGAAGTGATCGAACTGTCTCAGATTTTCCGGGCGCGAGTCGTGGACGTGGCAGAAGATTCTCTCACCTTAGAAGTTGTGGGAGATCCAGGTAAAATGGTAGCGATCGTGCAGGTGTTGCAAAAATTTGGTTTGAAAGAAATCGCCCGCACAGGCAAAATTGCCCTAACTCGTGAGTCGGGCGTGAATACCGAGTTACTCAAATCTTTGGAAGCAAAGGTTTAGTTGGGAATTTAAATCAAGACTCAGAAATACTCAACAGCAAGCACATAAATCAAACGCAGTAGAAGTCATAGTGGCAATTGTTACTATGACTTCTGCTTTGAGAACTGAAAAAATTGAAGAAGAATTCAAGGGAATTAGAGCCAGCCTTTTTAAGGGGGATCAGGGACTTTTGCAAGTTTAAATCAATAGAGAAGTAACAATAACTACTAGCCTACAGTTAAGCATCTGTGGTTATGTCTTTTTATATGCATAAGTTACGCCAAATTGGCATGACGCGACTAATAAAAAACTGCTACAAAGTTAATAAGCTAAACCACATTTAGTTTGCATATCTAAAATTTATATAACTCTTGTGTGGGCATCTTGTCCGCCCTAATTATGCAAATTCAATCTGGAACCGCTTTGAAGGATAAAACATTAACAATAGCTACTATTGTTAATAGTCGTGAGCATAGCTATTGGCTGATTTAAAATATTGAATTGAAATAGTTATAAGTATCTATTTTGAGCCAAAAAACTCATTGAATAAATGAATACGGAAGCAAGCTATGTGCAACATCTTTGCAAGGATAGAATAAATAATCACTCGCTAAACTGTATTGATTTATAGAGACTATTTATAGACATTAATAGTCTAATGTCAATTTAGTCAATTGCTGAGATGTTGCAATTCCCTAAAACGAGTATCTATATAGGTAAAATTGATAGTGGCAACATTCTTTAAATGGCGTTAATTGACTATATTTACTGACCTAAAAAAATTGGAATTTTTCTACTTGCTTGAGATGATTATTTAAATTATCTGAGAGGATTTTACATACATGGATTGCTTATTATTTGTGTCTCACTGGCTACCTCAAAAATTAATTAGCGGCTTGTTGACGAAATTGCTAGATTTAAAAAACAAACATTTGTTTCTTTTTGATACTATTGTTTTTTCATTTACAGCCTTTTTTGCTCTCAATCTATGCTTAAATGGCAATTTTTCTATCCAAGAATATAAGGCAAGACTAGGAATTGCAACAATACTTTTTTTAGCAGTCAAACTAACTGTATTGTGGAATTTTGGTTTTTATAGACTTTACTGGCGCTATGCCAGTATTGAGGAGCTTCTATACATAACTGTTCTAATAGGTATTGCGGTAATAGTTCAAGCTGTATTCTTTGATGCTATGCGATTTATACCGTATTTAGGATTAGATACGCTACCACAATCACTACCATTAATCGATGGTTTGCTTTCATGTATTTTTATTGGTGGGTTGCGTTTCAGTATTAGGATTGTAGAAAGAATCAGCCAACAACATACAGTATTTAAGCCACAAGACCGTGTGTTAATAGTTGGTGCTGGCAATGCTGGCGTTTCTCTTGTACAAGAAATGCAAAGAAATCCTCAATTAGGGTTTCATCCTGTTGCTTTTATTGACGATGATCCGCGCAAGTTTCGCGCATATATACGTGGCATTCCTGTAGTAGGCGATCGCTATCAAATTCCTGATGTTTTAAAATCTCTCAAAATTCATAAAGTTATCATTGCGATGCCTACCGTTACAGGTGGAGTCATTCGGGAAATTCTAGATATTTGCAAAGCAACTGGAACTCAAACTAGCACTTTACCAGGCATACATGAAATCCTCAATGGTCGTGTGCGAGTTGACAGCATTCGGGATGTACGAATTGAAGATTTACTCAGGCGAGAACCTGTACAAATAGATATTGATCAAGTTGCTCAATTTCTCAAAGGTAAAACAGTACTGATCACAGGCTCAGGTGGATCAATTGGTAGCGAACTTTGCCGCCAAATTTTTAAATGCAATCCTGCTGAAATGATCCTTGTAGGACATGGAGAAAATTCTGTGTTCAATATCCAACAAGAACTAGAACAACTTATTCAAGTTATCGAAAATGAGGGCAAATCTTCAAGAAACACTCCTCGTATTTCAACCTTTATTGCAGATATTCGCTTTAAGTCTCGATTAGAACATGCATTCGAGCTATTCCAACCTGATGTAATTTTTCATGCTGCGGCTCATAAACACGTCCCACTAATGGAATTAAATCCAGTAGAAGCAATTACCAACAATGTCATGGGGACAAAAAATTTACTAGAACTATCACTGCAATATGATGTGAAACATTTCGTGATGATTTCTACAGACAAAGCAGTTAATCCTACTAATGTTATGGGTGCTAGTAAGAGAGTCGCCGAAATGTTAGTGCTGCAAGCCGCAAGAGAAAGTGGTAAGCCCTACGTTACGGTGCGCTTTGGCAACGTTTTAGGTAGTCGGGGTAGTGTAGT
Source organism: Nostoc sp. CALU 546 (assembly GCF_048836525.1). Lineage (NCBI taxonomy): Bacteria > Bacillati > Cyanobacteriota > Cyanophyceae > Nostocales > Nostocaceae > Nostoc > Nostoc sp. CALU 546. Next base: position 12,662 of record NZ_JAWJTF010000118.1, on the reverse strand, counting down.
TCCCACCTTTAAAAAACAAATTGCAGCAGGTGGCCCAGTAACCGTTACCCATCCAGAGATTCGTCGTTATTTCATGACAATTCCAGAGGCCGTTCAACTAGTTTTGCAGGCTACTGTACTTGGTCGTGGTGGTGAAGTCTTAATGTTGAATATGGGTAAACCTGTGAAAATTGTTGACTTAGCTAAAGAACTAATTCGCCTTTCAGGATACGAAGTTAACCAAGATATTGAGATTGTATTTACTGGTTTACGTCCAGGTGAAAAGTTATTTGAGGAATTATTTATTCCTGGAGAAGAATATGAACCAACCCAACACGAAAAACTGTTAGTAGTCAAAAATGCTAGTAAGATGATTCCAGAAAATTTGTCTATTACTGTAGCGACTTTATGTCAAGCAGCAGCTAAAAACGATACGAGTTTTATTCTGCGTTTGCTTGAAGAACTAGTGCCAGGATATAAACCAAAACAGTTAGAAAGTTATGCGGCAGCAAATATTTCCAGCAATACTTCTGTCAGAATACTGGCACAGGTAAAACCGTAAATAGGGTACAACAATAACAAATTTAAAATGGAAAGTAGAAGAATAAATATGTACAAAAAATATCAAACCAATAGTAAATTACAAGTATTGGATAAATTCTCTAGAGTTAACGATAGATATTTGGCTGGAATGAAAAATATAGCCAAAATTTTTGTCACAAGAAGAAGTGACTGGTCAATTGGAATCTATACTGGTGAATCTCTTTTTGATTTTGTTAATCCAGAAAAAATTAGTAATCCAGTTTTGACTGCAAAAGACGTAACAGATGTCCCCGCTTACTTTGTTGCTGACCCATTTATGGTTTGTGAGGATGGCATTTGGTATATGTTTTTTGAAGTACTAAATAGTTTTCAAAATAAAGGAGTAATCGGATTAGCAACTAGCAACGATGCATATAAATGGAATTACCAACAAATTGTACTTGATGAACCTTTTCACTTATCTTATCCATACGTGTTCAAATTCCAAAACGAATACTATATGATTCCAGAAACTTCTGAAGCCGATTCTATTCGTTTATATAAAGCAAGTAATTTCCCGAAAAAATGGACGTTTATTAAAACCTTACTTGATAAAAATGATTTTGTAGACCCTAGTATTTTTCAATACAATAATCTGTGGTGGCTATTGACTGCAACATCAGAAGACCGGAATATTTTGCGTCTTTATTATTCTCAAGATTTGACAGGTGGCTGGATTGAGCATCCTAAAAGTCCTGTTATTGAGGGAAATAAAAACAACACAAGACCAGCCGGTAGAGTTGTAGTACTCGATGACAAAATTATTAGATATACCCAGGATTGTGAGCGTATTTATGGGAATAAAGTTCGAGCATTTGAAATCACTGAACTGACAACGACAAGTTATCAAGAGAAACAAGTCAAAGGAAATCCAGTTATCAAAGCAAGTGGAATGGGTTGGAATCAAATAGGTATGCACCATATTGATCCTCACAAAATTGGTACAAATAAATGGATAGCATGTGTGGATGGAAAGCGAGATAGATTAGTTATCAAACAAAATTCAATATTAGCAATTTTGCAAAAACGGATAAATGCTCGTTTCAAGGTTAATAATTAAGAATTTTTACTGTATTAATGAATTAAATTTTCATCATCAAGTGAGGAAAAAAGAGATGTTGATTGTTACAAAGAAATTTATTTTTTCAGTGGGAGAAGTCTGGTTTAATGAAGATCCACCACAATTAAGTAATGTAGACGTACTCCATTATAGGCAATGGATACACCCAATTAAAGGTGGTCAGTCTGATGAATTTCATACAAGATTAATTGACCTAACTAAAAGTCAGGATGAACTATGGAAAAGTATTAGTAGTAATGATAGATATAAGATTCGTCGAGCAGAGCAAAAAGACCAGGTTGTTTATGAATACTTTGAGCATATAAACTCTGATATTATCAATGAAGTTTCTGACTTTTATGATTCCTTTGCTTCCCAAAAAGGGTTATCTAAGATTAATAGAAATCAGCTACAAAATCGTGTGAATGCGGGCGCGATTGATATTTCTCGGATCAAGTTACAAAATGGAGAATCTTTAATCTGGCACGTTTATTATCGTAGTCATAATAGAGTTCGCCTTTTGCATTCTGCTTCACTTAAAAATAGTAATGATACTTCCTATCAATCGATTTTAGGACGAGCGAATCGTTACCACCACTGGCAGGATATAGTGAGATTTAAAAATTTAGGAATTTCCGTTTATGATTTTGGAGGCTGGTATACCGGAAACACAGATCAGGAGAAACTAGGTATTAATCAGTTTAAAGAAAAATTTGGTGGAGAAATTGTCAGGAATTTTAACTGTATTAATGGCATCACAATCAAGGGCAAATTATATTTACATTTGTTGAAAATTTATATGAGTTTATCTCAATTACCATTACCACGCTTATTGAATTTTAGATTTTAGATTTTGGATTTTGGATTTTAGATTTTAGATTTTGGATTCAATAATTATCAATTCTTGCCCATACAGTATGAAAATGTGGCGTTTGCAAAGCTTAGTTGATTACTGGAAGCAACTAACAAGCGGCTCTATCAATCGCCAAATTTTTGGTGCAGCGATGATAGTTGGTTTATTAACAGCATTGGTGAAAGTTGCGGCTGTAGCTAAAGAATTGGTGGTGGCTCAAAGATTTGGTACTGGAGATGACTTAGATGCATTTTTAATTGCCTTGTTGGTTCCTTCTTTTATCATTAATGTCATTGCTGGTTCTTTTAATACTGCTCTTATACCCGTCTATATGCAAGTAAGAGAGCAGGAAGGTATAAAAGTAGCCCAAAGGCTTTTCTCTGGAGCCACAATCAGCGGCTTGGGACTATTAGGAATCACGACAATAGTCATGGTAGCTAGTGCCCACCTGTATTTACCATATATTGCTGCTGGGTTCAGTCCCAAAAAGTTAGATATGACTTTTCATTTGCTCTGTGCGATCGCACCTTTTGTTCTCTTAAGTGGGATTATTATCATCTGGAGCGCTGTATTGAATGCAGGAGAGCGTTTTGCTCTAGCAGCTTTGTCACCTATTATCACTCCAACTATTAGCGTCTTATTGCTCTTAATGCTCAAATCTTGGGGTATTTTCGCTTTAGCTGCGGGGTTAATCTGCGGTGCAGCAGTAGAAATAACTCTTTTAGGAGCAGCACTACACCGACAAGGCATTTCATGGCTTCCCAAATGGTATGGGTTTGATACTCATCTCCGTCAGGTTGTTAGTCAGTATTTCCCAATGATTGCAGGTGGCTTTCTGATGTGTAGTACAAATCTAGTAGATCAATCTATGGCAGCAATGCTGTCGCCTGGTAGTGTAGCAGCGCTGAGTTACGGTAACAAGCTCATTGCCTTCCCGATATCTTTAGCTACCACAGCATTAAGTACTGCTGTGATTCCCTATTTTTCCAAAATGGTAGCTTCTAAGGATTGGATAGGTACACGTCGCACACTTAAACGATATATGCAAATCATTTTTGTCACGACTACTTTACTGGCAGCATTCTTGTTTATATTTTCTGAGTCTATAGTCCACATACTCTTTCAAAGAGGTTCGTTTACAGCTAACGATACTCAATTAGTAGCTCAAATCCAAAATTCCTTTGCCTTACAAATACCTTTTTATGTCGCAGGCATTTTGGCTGTTAGGTTAATTTCTGCAATGCAATTAAATCATATATTGATGTGGGGTTCTGCTTGTAACTTAACCATTAATATTTTTCTGAATTATGTGTTTATGCAATGGTTGGGTGTTGTAGGTATTGCTTTATCTACTGCTTTTGTTTATATTTTCTCATTCTTCTTTCTAACCTATTTTGCCAATAAAAAACTAATAAATTTTTCTGCAAATTGAAAACAATTAACTATCTACAAAAATGAGACTAACACTAATTATTTATTCACTGACTTATGGTGGTGCAGAACGTGTCATGTCAATCATGGCAAATTACTGGGCAGCCAAGGGATGGCAAATTACTATATTGACATTTGATGACAATAAAATACCCCAATTTGATTTAGATAGTCGTGTTCTGTACACTCCGTTAGGCATCGCTAGCAAATCTCCCAATGCGATTATCGGTATCTATAATAATTTGAACCGCATCGGAACATTACGGAATGCAATTATCAACAGCAAACCAGATGTTGTGATTAGTTTCATGTCTAAAATTAATGCGATCACTTTATTAACAACGCGATGGTTGAATATACCAGTGGTGATATCTGAACGTAGTAATCCAATAAAAAGTTATTTAGGTGGGGCTTGGAAACAACTACGACAACAGACTTATCCATTTGCAGATCGGATTGTTTTTCAAACTAAAAGAGCAAGAGATTGTTTTCCATTAAAGCTACAAACTAATAGCTGTATTATCCCTAATATGGTTGTATTACCACCGATAGAAAAACAATCATCGGACAAAGTTTTAAGAGAGCGATCGCTCGTTGCGATGGGACGCTTTGTCCCAGAGAAAGGCTTTGATCTACTGCTGCAAGCCTTTGCACAACTGAAGGATCGTTATCCAGAATGGACATTGACAATTTTGGGAGACGGTAAACTACGCCCAGACTTGGAATCTTTGCGTAATCAACTTGGATTGAGCGATCGCGTTTATTTCCCTGGAATGGTGAAAAATAACTATGATTTTTTGCAGCAAGCGGAGATTTTTATTATGTCTTCCCGCTTTGAGGGTTTTCCTAATGCCCTCTGCGAAGCGATGGCATCTGGATTACCAGTCATCTCTACAGATTGTCCCAGTGGCCCACGAGAGATTATTCGTGATGGCATAGATGGCATCTTGGTTCCAAATGAAGATGTGTCAGCATTAGCCGCAGCAATGGAACGACTGATGTCTAGTGAAGAAGAACGGAAATCTTTAGCTGCTCGTGCGCCAGAAATAATCGAACGATTCAGCGTAGAGAAAATTATGGGAATGTGGGAAGAAGTCTTAGCTGAAGTTATTACTGACTTTTCACGTATGGAAAAGCTAACGATTAACCTAACCCCCTAACCGGCGCGGGAAGGGGAAAATTCAAAGTCTCTCTTCTAAAAGGAGAGAGATTTAGAGAGAGGTTTTAAAAGTCATGATTGATGTATCAAATATTTTTTTACCCCACCCTAACCCTCCCCTTATAAAGGGGAGCCACTGCGTTGGGCGGCTTCGCCGACTTGAAGCATGTGGCGTGAGGGAACCGGATTTTCGTGTTTCCCTTTATAAGGGGGGATTAAGGGGGGTAATAATTCGATTCAAATCACAGCTAACTACTTTTAAAACATCCTCTTAGAGAGAGGTTTTCCAGATTGAGTAACTAATTTATATTTTCAAATACATGAAAAAAAAGATTGTATTCCTCATTCGTGACCTTAACTATGGAGGAGCCGAAAGACAATTAGTAACACTAGCAAAAGCTCTTGACAAACAATACTTTGATATAACTGTTTTATGCTTTTACCCTAGTAGTTTATTATCTTTAGATAAAGACTTAAAAGATAATGGAATACCTATAATATGTTTGGATAAAAAAGGGCGCTGGCATTTATTTGGCTTCTTTTGGGATCTTCTTCAGCATCTTCAACGTATACATCCTGATATATTGCATGGATATATTGGAATACCGAATTTAATCACTATCTTCTTTAAGCCTTTTTTCCCCTCAACCCGCATGATTTGGGGAATACGCTCATCTAACGTAGAACCTAATTTTTACGATTGGTTAGGGAGTTTGCTTTTCCAGTTAGAGTGTCTTTTATCTCGCTTTGCTGACCTGATTATTGTTAATTCTTATGCTGGTCGAGCATATTATCTCACTCATGGATTTCCTGCTAATAAGATGACGGTAATTCCTAATGGTATTGATATAGAATTATTTAAACCTGATCAAAAAGATCGGATAAAAATACGAAGCTCATGGGGAATTTTCCACGACATGATTTTAATCGGTTTAGTGGGGCGACTAGATATAAGGAAAGACCATCCCACATTTCTTAAAGCAGCAGCATTACTCTTTGAAGAGAGACAGGATATCCGTTTCGTCTGTGTGGGTAGTGGCTCAGAAAAATATGCACAAGAGTTGTACGAACTGGCTCATAAATTAGGTATTTCTGATCAAATCATCTGGGTAAAAGCGCGTACAGATATGCCTGCAATATACAATTCCTTAGATATTGTTGTTTCTTCATCCTATACAGAAGGATTTCCCAATGTAATCGGAGAAGCGATGGCTTGCGGTGTACCTTGTGTGGTGACAGATGTAGGTGATTCTGCTTGGATTGTTGGTGATACCGATGTAGTAGTACCTCCTAAAAATCCAGAGTCTTTGAAAAATGCTATGAAAAAGCTGATAGAAATTATTGGTAATAATGAGTGCGATCGCACTAAAATTCGACAGCGAATTATTGACTATTTCTCAGTAGCTCAATTAGCCCTTAAAACCGAAGCCGCTTTACTTGGTCTATCTCATGAATTCATCTCTAAGTAAAAAAATAGATTTACTATTCTATTATCAATGTGCCCTCGCAATAGTTTCTATTTTCATGTTCTTCACAGAAATAAATTCCTATTTGTATACATCAGGAATCTTCTCTCAACCTCCCTTGTATTGGATTATCTTCTTTGCTATTGCCTCCACCCCGTTACTTTTTTCAAATAAAAAATACATACCACACTCTGTAATTCTTTGGTGTCTTGGTTTTCTCTCTATCTCTTTTTTATGGTTCATCCTATTTTCAATACCTACTGAAATTATTATTGAAGAATTAAGAAAACGGATTTTATCAGTGATATTTGTCATAATAATTTCCCTAACTTTTTCCAACAACAATAATATTCATCTCTGGACTAGATGGGCAATTTTTATTGCAGTATTAATGGCTGTATTCAACAACATTTATGAGTTTTTTAACCCAATTGCATTTAACTCATTAGGTACTGGTGGACGGTCTGCCGGATTTTATCTAAATCCCAATAATGATGGGGCTGCATTGGTACTTGGCATGATTTTTAGTGTGAGTCTATTGCAACCAATATATCGTTTACCTTTCGTATCTCTCATCGGTATCGGGGTGCTGTTGACATTTTCTAGAGGAGCTATTCTTGGCTGGTTAGTTACAGTTATTATTTTTACTATCACCCGTATACTGCATTTTAATAAATTACTTTATTGGGTGTTGGGAGTAGGAACAATAATTATTAGTTTAGGCTCACAGTGGTCAGAAGAACTATTACGAAATTTGAGCTTTAATCAAAACTCTCTTGAAAGAATTTCATGGTTCCAAAATGTTTCAACCTCTGACTCTGAAGATTCTGCTGATTCCCGCTTGGAAGTGGCTCAATTAGCTTGGCAGATGTTTACTGAGCATCCAATTTTCGGTAATGGAATTGCTTCAACTTTAACCTGGAATATGAATATATCTACACACAATATCTATTTATACTACATGGCAGACCACGGATTTTTAGGTGCTTTCATTTTACCTGTATTAGTATATGCAGTAATACAAGATGCCCACGGTGAAACTAAATATATTGGCTTGGCTTTTGCTGCTTTTATTCTTCTTTGGGGACTATTTAGCCATAATATTTTAGAAGAACGCTACATCCTAATCATGTTCTCATTAATGGCTGCTATGACTGCGGCGAGTCAGTTAGAGCAAAGATTTAAAGTAGGAAATTCATCATGAAAATCAAAAAAATGTCAGAGGATGTTTGAAAAGTTCTCTTGTTGGTATCAAAAATTTTAGATCCCCCTAAATCCCCCGATAAATTGGGGGACTTTGATTCCGGTTCCCCCCCCTTTTTAAGGCTACGGTGTACATACAAATCGAATTACCCCCCTTAATCCCCCCTTGGAAAGGGGGGAAAAAAGAAATCTAGTTCCCTCCCCTTTGCAAGGGGAGGGTTAGGGTCTTACAAGGGTAGGGGTTTTGTATTTAGTCATTTTTTGACTATTTCAACCAATGCTTAAATCCTGAAACGACCAAACCATGTTAAACAGTTGAGAATTTTCTCAACTATTTTCGAGATTTTTAAACCCCTACCCTTGAAAGAGGGTTAGGGTGGGGTAATTCGAGGACTGGTAGTGATTCGATAATTTGTGTGTACACCGTAGAGGGTTAGGGGGGATCTAAAAGTGCCTAAAGTGACAAACCTCTAAGAATTCAGCACCAAAGAGATTCTGAATTCTTACAAAAAAACTCAATTGGAAGGCTAAAATTCCATGTGTGGCATTGCTGGTTTTTGGAATATCTCTAGACAAGTTAACTCTGATGAACTGTGCTACATAGTTCATAAGATGTCAGACACACTCTTACATCGAGGGCCAGATAATGGCGGGAGTTGGGTTGATGCAGAGATAGGTATGGCTTTGGGGCATCGACGATTGGCAATTGTAGACCTTTCGCCTGAAGGACATCAGCCGATGATATCTGCGAACGGTCAGTATGTAATTGTTTTTAATGGCGAAATTTATAACTTTTTGGAGTTAAAGCGTCAACTTGAATCACTAGACCATCATTTTCGGGGACGTTCTGATACTGAGGTGATGCTGGCTAGCTTTAGTCAGTGGGGATTACATGAGGCAATTGGGCGCTTTAATGGGATGTTTGCCTTTGCCTTGTGGGATCGTCAAGAGCGAATTTTGCATTTAGGGCGCGATCGCTTGGGTGAAAAACCTCTCTATTATGGTTGGATGGGTCAAACCTTTCTATTTGGCTCCGAGTTAAAAGCTTTAAAAATTCATCCCGCTTTCCAAGCAAAAATCAACCGTGATGCTTTAGCAATTTATCTCCGAAATAACTACGTTCCTGCACCATATTCAATCTACGAAGGCATCTATAAGTTACCACCGGGAACCATCCTCACTTTGAACGGGGTGGATACTCATCCCAATCCTATGCCCTACTGGTCTGCACTCAAAGCCGCTGAGTTGGGTGTTAATGAACCCTTCACCGGGTCGGAAATGGAAGCTGTTGCACAGATGGAGGCGTTATTACAAGATGCAGTTGGACTACGGATGGTTGCAGATGTGCCACTAGGAGCTTTTCTGTCAGGAGGAATTGATTCTTCCACAGTAGTAGCCTTAATGCAAGCTCAAAGTAACCAATCGGTGAAAACATTTACCATCGGTTTTGATGAAGATAGCTACAATGAAGCACATTATGCCAAAGCAGTAGCACAGCATCTAGGTACAGACCATACAGAACTTTATGTAACCCCAAAAGATGCACTTGCTGTTATCCCCAAGCTACCGACACTTTATGATGAACCCTTCGCTGACAGTTCCCAAATTCCGACTTTCTTAATATCCCAGCTTGCGAAACAGGACGTAACAGTTAGCCTTTCTGGGGATGGTGGCGATGAACTCTTTGCGGGATACACACGCTATTTTTGGGGTGACAGCACTTGGCAAAAGATTGGCTGGATACCTCCAACCTTGCGCCAGACTGCTGCATGTACCCTGTCTAGCTTATCGCCTCAAACTTGGAATTGTGCTTTGGCTAACTTTCAAGACTTGCTACCAACTAAACTCAAGCAACCTACTCCTGGGGATAAATTGCACTGGATTGCGGAAATTTTGGCTGTTCCTGATGCCCAAGCTTTGTACACAGAAATGATTTCTCATTGGAAGGAGCGAGAAGGATTAGTAGTAGATAGTTTAAAGCCTTTGATGAACTATTGCGATCGCCAACAATTATCGCAGTTACCCGACTTCATTCACCAGATGATGTACCTTGACACAGTGAATTATCTCCCAGACGATATCCTAGTCAAGGTTGATCGAGCCAGCATGGCGGTGAGTTTAGAAAGTCGAATACCATTTTTAGATCACCGCGTAGTGGAATTAGCTTGGCGCATACCACTTTCTCTGAAAATCCGTAATGGTCAGGGTAAATGGCTATTGCGTCAGATTTTGTATAAATATGTACCTCAAAACTTGATTGAGCGCCCCAAAATGGGTTTTGGAATGCCGATTGATAGTTGGTTGCGCGTTCCTTTACGAGACTGGGCCGAAAACCTACTAGATGAAAATCGGCTACAGCAACAAGGATTTTTGAATCCGCAGCCGATTCGCCAAAAATGGGCAGAACATCTTTCATCTGAGCGAAACTGGCAAAATTATTTGTGGGATGTGTTGATGTTTCAGGCGTGGTTAGAACAAAACTACTAAAAGGGAAACACGGCAATGTGTTCCCCAAAAGACTGATTATTGTAGAGACGGTGATTCATCGCGTCTCTTGTCTTACAGCAGTTTTCATGTATTTAAACCACATCTGTCGTAGGGGTACAGCAATGCTCATTGGTGTCAGAAAGAAGGGTGTGGGAGTAGGGTGTAGGGTGTAAAGGACACAGCATTGGTCGGGGGATACAAGCTCCGACCAATGCAAGCCAGAGTGAAAGACGGGGCTTGTAACGAAGATGGTTGTTGGGGCTAATTATCGCCTACACCCTATTCCCGAACCTGCAACCCCGCCCCGAAGGGGCTAGTAAAACGCCTGTGGGATAAGTGTTTGAACTTAAGTTGAAACCTATGAGCAATGCTCTGCCCCTACCGCGTGGTCTATTTACCTGAAAATAGCTGTAATTATCCAAAACTCACTTGTAGCCGATAAGAAGCAGGGTCAAAAGTGGCAGCAGAGAAAGTACCGCCATTTTCAGGAAAGGAAGAAAAGTCACTCACTGAAATCGAGTATGTACCTGCACCGAGGAAACTGCTGATTAATGACGAATTGCCACCGCCACTATCGTCGTCACTAAGCAGTAAAGTTCCAAAATCGTCAAACAGTCCGAGAATTGTATCTCCCGATGTCAGTGTTGTACGGATAGTCACAGTTCCCGCATTTGCTAAAGAAAATGTAAAAAAGTCGAAATCGGGATTGTCCCCTGGTTGAACTGCTGTGAGTTGGGCTGAAACATTAACATTTGAGCCTGATGATAACGAACCTAACCCTTCAGCGCTGTCCAGTGTGTTGTTTGTACCTTCCCCCACATTTTCCCGCTCTAAGAAAAGGAAGTCATCACTATCAAGTCTGAGATTGTTTCTTCCTAGAGCAATACCGATGATTTCATCTGTCTCTGCTATCGGTTTGTCTACGAATATTCGTGTGTTACTTCCAACAACTTGCAGGCGGTAGTCCTTTAAAGCTCCTTTAAGTTCAATTCGATCTTGGCTAGAGTCGAAGTCATTAATAGTAGCGAAGTCCCCAAAACCAGCATTCGTAGTGTTGTTATCGTCGTAGAAAATATTTATTGCATCTCCCAGGATAAATCTATCTACCCCAGTCCCGCCAGTCAAGGTATCAGTTTCCCCTAATCCAGGTGGAAGCAAACTACCAGGAAAAGTACCTATGAGGATATCGTCTCCAGACCCACCATTGAGTAAGTCATTGCCGGGTCCGCCTTGTAGGCTATCATTGCCGTCCTCACCGTTGAGGATATCATTGCCGACATTACCATCTAGCGTGTCATTGCCTGCTCTTCCATTCAGAGTGTTATTAGAAGTATTACCAAAAAGTAAGTTGTTAAGGCTGTTACCTGTCCCGGCGATGTTGCCACCTTCCCTTTGCGTCAGGTTCTCCAGATTGGCACCTAGTGTGTAGGTGACAGAAGACCGGACGGTATCTGTGCCTGAATTCGCAGCCTCTGTAATGGTATCAAGAGTAGTGTCAATGATGTAAGTGTCGTTGCCTGCTCCCCCATTCAAAGTGTCAGTACCTAAGCCGCCATCAATTGTGTCATTACCATTACCACCGGATAATTGGTTATTTTGGGTGTCGCCAACAATGCTGTCATTTCCATTTGTGCCGATGACATTATCAAAGTTGACCGCAGTAAATGATAATGTTCCCAAACTAGGAACGTTATTAGCAGCCAAATTTTGGGTTTGCAGGTTAACGGTGATAGATACCCCAGACAAGGATGCGGATGCATCTATGGTGTTATTGGCAATATTGGAATTAGCAATAATCCTTTCGACTTTAAAGAGCGTGTCTTGCCCCAATCCTCCAGCTTTTCTAATGGTTCCGACACCTGACAAGGTAATGCTTTGAGCTAGTTGACTATAGTCTGCGGTATCAGTTCCATCTCCACCATCAATGCTGTCGTTACCTTGACTGCCTTTGAAGATGTCATTGCCTGCACCACCTTTTAGAGTGTCGTTTCCTGTACCCCCATCAATTGTGTCATTACCATTACCACCGGATAATTGATTATTTTGGGTGTCGCCAATAATGCTGTCATTTCCATTTGTACCGATGACATTATCAAAGTTGACCACAGTAAATGGCAATGTTCCTAAACCAGGAACGTTATTAGCAGCCAAATTTTGGGTTTGCAGGTTAACTGTGATAGATACCCCAGACAAGGATGCGGATGCATCTATGGTGTTATTGGCAATATTGGAATTAGCAATAATCCTTTCAACTTTAAAGAGCGTGTCTTGCCCAAATCCTCCAGCTTTTTGAATGGTTCCGACACCTGACAAGGTGATTTGACCTAGTTGACTGTAATCTGCGGTATCAATACCATCTCCGCCATTAATGCTGTCATTACCCTGAGCGCCTACGAAGATGTCACTGCCTGCACCACCTGCTAGAGTGTCGTTTCCTGTACC
>NZ_JAWJTF010000093.1:0-38431 GCF_048836525.1 Nostoc sp. CALU 546 | reverse complement strand
CCGCTCTGCTAAGTAGTTAATGTCTAGTCTACGGTCAATATTATTCATCCATTGTTTGGGAATAGTTTCCACCCCCTATTAAATTCCCGCTAACCCACCGGTGACGTCGGCCGTAGTCTCTGTATCTCCGCCTATATTGACAGCTCTCATCCCCGCTTCCGAATAAGACGCGCTATTTAATAAACACCACAGGGACGATTCCAAAGTATCAATCACATAGCCCCCAGAATTAATCTCTTCAACTGGTAATTTGGCAATCTCACCACTGAAAACTCTGCCAAAATGCGGCTTCTCTAACAAAAATTCTCGGATGGAATATATCGTTTGGATATCTTGCAATCCTTGTAAATAAGCTGTTTGCGGGTCAGCCCCTTCTAAGAGTGCCACTGCAATACTAATATAAATGCCACAGGCCATTTGCGATCGCGCATGAGCATGAGTAATGGAAGAAACTTGATGCACCCGTGCAATCAATTCATCTAATGTTAAACTTTTGTGACAATAAGCCATCGGCAAGATTCTCATCAAAGAACCATTGCCATTACTATTTTCATTACTACCACCTGCTTTTAGGGGTGGAGTTCCTTGTTTCCAGTTGACAATTGCTAAAAATGTGGTGTTACCGATATCAAATACTTCGCCTTGAGCAGTCCAATAACTTTCGTGATACCAGCGCCAGAAAGAATTAGCAATCGCATCCAGTGAAAATCCCTCACAAAGACATTCTGCCAAACAAAAGGTCAGCGAACTGTCATCTGACCACGTACCAGCAGGAACATCCCAAGTTCCATAACCCAGCATTGATGTGACTGGAGATTTTACTCGTTCAGCGCGGCTGGTGAACTCCACTGGCACACCCAATGCATCACCAATACATAAACCCATCAAACCAGACAATGTTTTTGTATCGGTTAGCATTGTTCAACCAGTATGAAACTTTTCTACTACTGATTTTACTTGCGAAAAGGCGCTCATAAAACGCTTGGTATAATTTCTAATTCCAAACTAGCTGTAAACAGCCCTTGCAAAACGCTCTGCTAAGTAAATAATGTCTTGTCTACGAGCAATTTGATTCATCCATTGTTTGGGAATATTTTCCACCCCGTAATAAATTCCCGCTAACCCACCCGTGACAGCGGCGGTTGTATCGGTATCTCCGCCTAAATTGACAGCTTTCAACACCGCTTCCGAATAAGACGAGCTATTTAATAAACACCACAGGGACGATTCCAAAGTATCAATCACATAGCCCCCAGAATTAATCTCTTCAACTGGTAATTTGGCAATCTCACCACTGAAAACTCTGCCAAAATGCGGCTTCTCTAACAAAAATTCTCGGATGGAATATATCGTTTGGATATCTTGCAATCCTTGTAAATAAGCTGTTTGCGGGTCAGCCCCTTCTAAGAGTGCCACTGCAATACTAATATAAATGCCACAGGCCATTTGCGATCGCGCGTGAGCATGAGTAATCGCTGAAACATCATGCACCCGCGCCAGTAATTCGCCTAAAGTGAAGCTTCTGTGACAATAAGCCATTGGCAAGATTCTCATTAAAGAACCATTGCCATTACTATTTTCAACTTTACCGCCCGCCTGATGGGGAACCACTCCCTGCTTTAGGCGCATAATTGCTGTGTGGGTAGTTTGACCAATATCAAAGACATCGCCACGGGGAGTCCAGTAAGCCTCCTTGTACCAGCGCCAGAAGGAATTGGCTATAGCATCCAACGAATACCCTCTACAAAGGCATTCTGCCAAGCAAAAGCTTAAGGAACTATCATCTGACCAAGTTCCTGGTGGTTGATTCCATGTGCCATAACCAAGCATTGTTGTCACTGGAGATTTTACTCGTTCAGCACGGCTAGTAAACTCCACCGGCACACCCAACGCATCACCGACACATAAACCCATCAGACCAGACAACGTTTTTGCAGCGGTTAGCATTATTCAATCTCCACAAGAATTGCTCAAAATTAACTTTATAGATTCCCTCTATAGCTTGTTGCAACAGATGCTACAGCCTACTTTTTCATCATCTGTGAAAAGCTCGGCAAAAAAATGTTAACCGGATATTTTATTTGCCATGTCCCAACTTAGTTTTAGTTCCAAATATTGTGACAGTTTTAAAAGCGTCTATTTTGGACTAAATAACCAAGATGAAAAGACATTTAAATTTAATTATAACAACTCATTTATAAATTCCAGTATTAGTTACCCTGTAAGCCTTATGCATCAATAACAACAGTTATTTAAGAAAATTTGAGAATAATTTGGAACATTCTCGCATGATTTTCGACCTTGAATATATAAGTAAAAAATACAAAGTTTGGTGAAAATTATGAAACGCTTACTCAAGTCTTTCTTGACAATTTCTGCATTGTCTTCCTTAATAGTTGCTCCTTTTGTTCTATCAGCTGGTCAAGCTTCTGCTCAAACCAAAAAGGGTACTGATGCTAGTTATGTTGGTGCTGGTGTTGCAGCTGGCGTTACCAGTGGCGGACAAGGTATCAACGATGATGCCACATTTGGTGGTAATGTCACAGGTCGCTTGAAATTAGGAACTACCCCGTTTTCTGCACGCGGTAATGTCCTCTGGAGTGACCAGACGAGTGCCATTATTCCAGAACTTTCTGTGGATGTACCCATCGCTAATAGAACTAACGCCTATTTAACTGGTGGTTATTCTTTTGTAGAAAAAGATGGTTCAGCAACTCCTATAGGTAACAAAGATTCTGTAGTGGTAGGTGCTGGTGTTGAATCGGAAGTTGCTAACAATTTCCTCGTCTACACTAATGCCAAAGTCGGAATTGGTGCTTACCAAAATAGCGATGCTTCTGCTGTTAGCATTAATGGTGGTATTGGCTATCGCTTCAAATAAAAGATTATTGAGTCCTCAGTCAGTTTATACTTTACTTAGTACTCAGGACTCAGCACTAAAAAATCACTACTCCTCAAAAGCTGGTTTTGCTAAGTATTACATCACTGACAAAGCCAGCTTTTGCCGTGGTAAAATTAAAACATTCCTCATTATTCCGGCCGGATTACCGGGGATCAAGTAGCCGAAGGGTGCTGATTCGGCGTCTACTTAATGCTTTATTGAGAATACTATACAAGTCTAATGGTTAAATCTGCTCCTTCCCCCATCGCTAGCCGTAAACCTTCCAAAGTAGAAGGAATCAAGGAAAATAGTAATTTTTTGCGTGAACCTGTAGCAAGTGAAATTCTTCAAGACACTACCCATTTTACTGAAAATGCGGTACAGCTTTTGAAGTTTCACGGTTCTTACCAGCAGGATAACCGCGACAACCGCACCAAGGGACAGGAAAAAGATTACCAGTTTATGCTGCGGACAAAAAATCCGGGTGGTTTAGTACCGCCAGAGCTATATCTGGCTTTAGATAAAATAGCTGATGAGTATGGCAACCATACGTTACGAGCCACTACCCGTCAAGGTTTCCAACTGCACGGAATTTTAAAGAAGAATCTAAAGTCAGCAATTGCCACCATTGTCAATAATCTGGGTTCAACTTTAGGTGCTTGCGGCGACATTAATCGCAACGTGATGGCACCACCAGCCCCCTTTAAGAATCGCCCAGAGTATCAGTATGCTTGGGAGTATGCCCAAAATATTGCTGACTTGCTGTCACCACAAACGGGTGCTTATTACGAAATTTGGTTAGATGGGGAAAAGGCAATTAGTGCTGAAGAGAACCCAGAGGTAAAAGCAGCGCGACAACGCAATGGGAATGGCACAATTATCCATGACAACGAAGAACCGATTTATGGCACTCACTATATGCCCCGCAAGTTTAAAATTTGCGTAACAGTGCCAGGAGATAATTCGGTTGATTTGTATTCCCAAGACCTGACGTTGGTAGTGATTACCAATAAAAAGAAACAGTTAGAAGGATTTAATATTTTTGCTGGTGGTGGTTTAGGTAGAACCCACGGTAAAGAAGAAACTTTCGCTAGGTTAGCAGACCCCATCGGTTATGTGGCGAAGGATGACGTTTACGACATCGTGAAAGCGATTGTTGCTACCCAAAGAGATTATGGCGATCGCACTGACCGTCGTCATGCCAGACTAAAATATCTAATCAACGATTGGGGTGTAGAGAAATTCCGTACCCAAGTTGAAGAATATTTCGGTAAATCAATTGAAGCCTTCAAACCACTGCCAGAGTTTAAATTTTACGACTTCCTCGGCTGGAATGAACAAGGTGATGGCAAGCTATTCTTAGGAATTTCCATTGACAATGGTCGAGTCAAGGATGAAGGTTCGTTTCAACTGAAAACCGCCTTGCGGGAAATTGTCGAACAGTTCAACTTACCCATCCGCCTCACATCCAACCACAACCTGATTTTTTACGATATTGAACCAGATAGCAAGCAAGCTATTCAAGACATTCTCAGCCGTCACGGTGTCGGAGACGAACCCAATAAAACCGAACCTTTAGTGCGGTATGCAATGGCTTGTCCGGCTTTACCCACTTGCGGCTTGGCAATCACGGAATCAGAACGAGCAATACCAGGTATTTTGGAGCGGATTCGCGCTCTGTTAGATAAATTAGGTTTACAAAAAGAGCATTTTGTGGTAAGGATGACAGGATGCCCCAATGGGTGCGCTCGTCCCTACTTGGCTGAATTGGCCTTTGTCGGTAGCGCTCCAGAATCTTACCAATTATGGTTAGGGGGTTCGCCAAATCAGACTCGACTGGCACAACCTTACATAGAAAAACTGCACCATAATGACTTGGAAAGCTTCTTAGAGCCGATTTTTGTTTACTTTAAGAAATCTCGGAAATCTAAGGAAAGCTTCGGTGATTTTTGCGATCGCGTTGGTTTTGATGCCATCCGCGAATTTGCTAGCACTTACGAACCCCAAACAGCTAATGGTGCAAACAAATCGCGCCACCGAGTAAATTTGAAAGAAGAGGTTTATGGCAAGTTGAAAGAAGTAGCAGAAAGCCAAGGTAAGCCGATGACTCAGTTAGTGACTGAAGCGCTAGAAGCTTACTTCCAGAATCTTTCGTAAGCCGAATAAGTAATTAAAGGATAAATGGACACAGATGGACTTATCTGTGTCCATCTTTGACTTGATATTCTTGAAATTCCAAAATCCCATGTCTCAACTGCAAAGAATTGCGATCGCACCTTCTCAACTCCAACAAGGGCAAATTTTGCTCACAAAAGAACAGCAACATTATTTGGAGCGCGTGTTGCGCTTGCGTGAAGGCGATCGCTTTATTGCAATGGATGGTAAAGGAAAATCGTGGTTAGCGCAGCTAGCAGGGGAACAAGCACAGGTTTTAGAACCACTTTTAGTAGAAACTGAATTACCTGTATCGATTACGCTGATGGTGGCGTTGCCCAAAGGTAATGGATTTGATGAAGTGGTGAGGTGTTGTACAGAGTTGGGAGTAACTTGTATTGCACCAGTATTGAGCGATCGCACTTTACTTCATCCTAGTCCTCAAAAGCTTGAACGTTGGCGGCGCATCGCTGCGGAAGCCGCCGAGCAATCAGAGCGTTCTTTTGTGCCGACAATTTTAGAGCCTGTTACTTTTAACACGAGTTTGTCATTTGCAAATAGCCAGCAATATATCTGTGTAGCGCGTGGCGAGTTTCCCCACTTAAAAGATTGCTTACAGCACAAAGGACAAATGACAAATGACATAGGACAAGAAACAATTGTCATTGCTACTGGGCCAGAGGGAGGATGGACAACACCAGAAATTGAGAATGCGATCGCATCTGGATTTCAACCTGTTTCCCTTGGTCGCCGCATTTTGAGAGCAGTTACGGCCCCAGTAGTAGCATTATCCTTGATTACCGCAGCTTGTGAAGTATAAATGATGTATAGCTCACGCAAAAATAATTTTGCATGAGACATCACTCCACTGTTTATTTAAAGTGATGATTGAGCAAGTTGCGATCGCCTTTGAGCATAAAGATTATCAAACAGCTGCTAAATTACTCAAACAGCTGCTAGTAGAATCGCCAGAACATCCTTGGGTACAATATTATCTCGGCCGGCTGCATGAAGTATCTGGAAAGCGCCAGGATGCGGACAATGTTTATCGGCAACTGCTGCGAGATACAAGAAATACCAAAATAATAACCCTTGCACGCGAAGGTTTGCGACGACTACAAGAAATGGAGCTTGAAGAAAGACAAAGAGCCATTTCTCAAGCAAAATCTGAACCGAATAATACCGAACTTGGCGTATTAGTTTTAGAGCCTCTCAGTAACGAGATTAAAACAGAAGCATCTCTAAAATTTGCCCAGATTATGCAGCTAGACCCCTACACTGCACGGTTGATACTGCCAAGTCGTGGCTGGAGGTTGTACCGCACTGGCCAAGTAGGAGAGCTAAAATTTTACGGCAAACAGTTACAGCAAGCTGGTATTCCTTGCTTTTGGGCAACAATAGCTCAAATTAAGCAAATTCAAGTTTATCAAGTCAAATATTTTCAAGCATCTACCCCACAGGTTACAGTTGTTTGCCGTAACGAGGCAAATCAACTCGGTTCTCTCACTTTTGACTGGTCAGAAGTCACAGCAAGAGTAGTGGGACTGTTGCCCATTTTCGAGGAAGTAGTAGATCGAGATGTGCGCGGTAAACTGGAACGGAAAACTCAAACACAAGACTATGCCCAGTTTTGTGATTTACACATACCAGGTAGACATTGTATTCTCCGATTTGATGATAGCGGCTATGAATTTCAGGAAGGTTTAGAAATCATTCCTCAAGCTAGCCAAAATACAATCAGAATTAATTGGAATATTTTATCGAGTTGGATTGACCAGCAACTACCTAAAGTCAAAATTTGGTCAGATTTCACGTCCTTTGCGGATACAACATTAGATCAAACAGAAATGCTGAGTCATATCAAGTCTCACATTCATTTGTTGCGTAGAGAACAGACTAATTGGGACTCAGCTTTTCAGCTATATAGTGGACTGGTGTTACTTAAAAATACTAATTAGTTGTGCAAATAAACCAACCCTAAAAAATGCAGTTGTAGTGGAGAAAATTAAGCGATCGCTCCTAAATTGGAGAGTTCCCCATCTACAACTGGCAAAGTCATCTTAACCTTATAATCTATAGAGACCGTAAGCTTACGGTCTCTATCAATTATTTAGGTGTTTTAACCTGACGTGCCATCTCTAAATAAGCACTCATATTCGCCCCTGGACGCCGACGACCATTAGAGCTTGTAGTCGAAGGAGCAAGATATTTTGGCGCAAAGGTTGTTTCAGTTGGCTGCTCTTTGATTACTTTGGCTGCTGCGGCTTTTGCATTTTTGCCAGGTTCAACTTTAAGACCCTCAGCAGTCTGGACTAGTTGAACATCAGCTGGTTTGGGATTTTTAGCTGATTTTGCCTTACCGTTAGCTGCGGCAGTTTTTGTTCCGTTCAATGAATCTGGCTTGGATGGAGTTGGTGCTTCTGATGCAATTGTTGCCGTTACTTTCTTAGCGTTTGATGCAACTGTCTCTGCTACTTTCTTCGCGTTCGATGCTACCTCTTTAGCAGCATCTTTAGCAGCATCTTTGGCTTCGTCCAATTCTAAGAAGTAGCCGTTGCTTTTCTTCTTTCCTGGTAAAAGTCCGGTAATGAAACCTAGAATACCCGAAATTAACTTTTTGATAAAATCCACTACAATTACTCCTGCCTGTTATAGTTGGAACTCGACCGTAATTGTTAAAAATTACGACAAAATGTTACATTTTCTACTTTGCGTCACCCCGTTCTGGTGACAACCCTTATAGGTTTGTGCTTAATTAACATTGTAGTAAAACTACAGGGCAAATGTTCTATCGCAAGCATTTGCAACCTGTATGCATCGAGAACTAATTATTAAATTTTACTGTAACTAAGAGCAAGATTCTGAAAGCAAGCTTTATAAAAATTAACATTTATTTGTTTAGTAAATACTTCTTGAATTGGAACGAGCAGTTTACTCTCAACCAGTGGGAGGAGTGTCATAGCCTATTGGCAGATGGTGAGCTTAATTAGTTAAATTTTATACAAATTATTTTTGAGTGCATTTCAGTTTTGCAAAAATATCTTTTAAAGAATCCGAAAAGCAATAGCTTCAGTTTGTAGAGCAGTAGTACCTACAAAAGTGAAATACACCCCTTACTTCAACCAGATTTTGTAAATGAACACCGAAAATCAGCAGCGCAATCCCGTTTTGTTAATACATGGGATTGAAGATACAGAAGCAGTTTTCCATAAAATGAGGGCATACCTCATACAACGGGGTTGGTCTGTATATAGCCTGAATCTGCTTCCTAATAATGGTGATGTGGGTCTTGATGAATTGGCAAAGCAGGTAGCAGATTATATTACAGCTACCTTTGCAGCAGAACAACGCCTAGATTTAGTAGGCTTCAGCATGGGAGGAATTGTCAGCCGTTACTATGTACAGCGACTGGGAGGAATAAACCGCGTGCAGCGGTTTATCACCATCTCTTCACCCCATCATGGAACTGTCGTTGCTTATGGTTCCAGGCGTCCTGGTTGCCTACAAATGCGCCCCGACAGCATTTTTCTCAAGGATTTAAATTCTGATGCTGTAATATTGGGGCAGCTAGGTTTTACATCTATCTGGACACCTTATGATATGATGATTGTCCCAGCAAATAGTTCACAAATGTCCGTAGGAAGTGAAGTAATAGTACCAGTTGCTCTACACCCTTGGATGCTGACAGACACGAGAAGTTTAGCAGTAGTGCAAGCAGCTTTAACAGAAGGTATTAAGCTGCCCTTGCTGAAGAAAAAATCCAGTCAGTAGCTAGAAGAATCGCCACGCTGGATTTATTCATCTTTAATTACGAATTACGAATTTCTTAAGTCCTATCCCCAATTTGTGTATGTTCGTAACTCCCAAAAATCGCTTCTGGGTGACGATAATACTTGAACTCCATGAGGTTATAAAAGGGATCTTCTAAAAAGAAAGTGCGATGCTCAAGAGGAGAACCAACAAAGCGATTTTTGGTTTCTTCCCGAAAAAGTAGCTGTTGTTGTTGCGCCCTTTCGAGTAAGTCTTGCCAGTCACGTTCTTGGGTAAAAATTAGCCCAAAGTGTCTGGGATATATGGTATGTTGCGGTATCAAGGGTTCTTTGGTGACGTGAGCCACTAGTTGATGACCGTAGAGATTGAGAATCAAGGCATGGTGGTTTTCACGACCAGGAATGCAGCCCAAGCCATCTACATAATATGCTTTTGTCTGGGCAATGTTAGTTACAGGAAAAGCCAGATGGAATAAAGTTTGGCTCATAGCTTGTGTGGAAAAGATTTGTAGTTGATGCTATCTACAATCTATGCTGTTAAATCTTGATTGTGGTCAACTTGAACACAGTTATAATTCAATACAGTTCAGAATGAGCAACAAAACACTTGTAGAGACGGCGATTCATCGCGTCTTCAAAGAAAAATTATCTACACCAGTAATCTTAACTGAACCGTATTGGATTTAGGGGATCTAAAATTTTTGATACCGACAAGAGGACTTTTCAAACATCCTCTAAGCAATTTATAGGACTCATATTTGATTTCTGAAAAAACTCAGTACAACTAAGAAGCCTTCTTGACTGTAGCAAGATTGCCTATTGCCTATTGCCTATTGCCTATTGCCTATTGCCTACCTACGCAAATTAGTTCAGACATCAAAGCGGATTCCTATAGTTAATAATACAAATATATTACTTTAGCTGGAGAGGTTTCAGAAATTAAGCACGAAGTATGACAAATTCGTTATTCTGTTGATATTCAGACAAAATTACTCATGATTAATTGCTGATGTCATCCTTAATTGATTCTGTTAATCCCTGGTTAGTAGCAGTTGTATTAAACACAATTTTATTGGGTGTAGCTTGGATTGCTCCGAAAAAGTTACTTACCCCTGCTGGATTATTCCATGCCTGGTTCCTGGCTATCTTAATTTGGGTAACTCTAGGCTGGCAAGGATATGCAGTAGTAATGTTCTATTTTCTGGTTGGTTCTGGCGTTACCCGCATTGGTATGGCGCAGAAGGAGGCAGAAGGAATTGCCGAAAAGCGTTCTGGGGCAAGAGGCCCAGAAAATGTTTGGGGTTCGGCTTTGACTGGGGCGCTGTGTGCCTTGGGAGTAGGAATAATAAATTCGGGATTCCTTGTACCTACTTCGCAGTCCCTAATCCCTAATCCCCAGTCCTTATTATTATTAGGCTATGTAGCGAGTTTCAGTACCAAGCTGGCTGACACCACCGCCAGCGAAGTTGGTAAAGCTTATGGTAAAAGTACCTTTTTGATTACCACACTCCAACCAGTGCCACGAGGTACAGAAGGAGCGATAAGCTTGGAAGGAACTCTAGCTGGGATTGTCGCTTCTGTAGCGATCGCATTTATTGGTTGGGGAGTTGGTTTAATTGATCTATTAGGAGTCGTTTGGTGTGTACTGGCAGCATTTATTGCCACTAACTTAGAAAGTGTAATCGGGGCAACACTGCAATCTAAGTATAATTGGCTGACTAATGAAGTAGTAAATATTTTTAATACATTAATCGGTGCGATCGCGGCTATGCTACTTGCTTGGACATGGATAAGTTTCATTAAGTAGACCAGCTAGAATAAACAATTACTCGTTTAGGTGGGGCATTGGCCATTGGGAGAAAATCAGTAATCTACCTTACTACTGCCCTACCATTAAAATTTTCAATCCTGTTTTGTCCCCGCTAGACTGTAAAAGTGATCGTGGGAAATTATATTATTTGCTAGCTATATAATTTTTTGACCATCCAGATGTAATTAGTTCATGGAATCTTTATCATATTTATCAATCAACAACCAGATGATTTCTATATGATTTAAAAGTCCTATAAGTGTTTAACCATTTTCACATAATTAGTTCATGGAATCTTTATCATTTTTGACAATTAATGACCAAATAATTTCTATTGAGGAAGCAGTAAAGTACCTGCAAGCCTCTGGAAAATTGGGACAGTTCATTGGGGATATTCTCCGCCAGTACGTGATTGAGGAAGAAATCCGAACACGAGACGATCTTGAAATTGGCACGGCAATAACTGAACAGTCAATTATTGACTTTAGGCTGAAAAATCAACTGACTGATCCCCAAAGTTTTCAAGAATGGTTACAGACCAACAACACAGATTACGCTACCTTTCACACATCAGTCACTTTTGGTTACAAGTTGGAAAAGCTGAAAGCTGTAGTGACGGAAACAAAACTCCAAGAATATTTTATTGAGCGCAAGATTTTTTTGGATCGGGTAGTACTTTCTCGGATTGTTGTTGATAATCGAGAATTGGCAGACGAACTACACACGCAAATTGAAGAAGGAGGTAGTTTTGAGCAACTAGCTAAAGAGTATTCACTTTCAGATGACCGAATTGTGAACGGCATGATGGGAATAGTCAGCCGAGGAAGTATGCCAGATATATTACGGGCAGCTATTGATGTGGCAAGTCCTGGACAATTAGTAGGACCAATAGAAATCGTTGGCAAAGACTCTCCCCAAGGAGAAGGACCTTATGGTTTGTTTCGAGTAGAACAATTTCTGCCAGCGTCTTTAGAAGATACTCAACTAAAGCAAGCACTACAAAATGAGTTATTTGAAAAATGGCTAGCAGAGAAAATTCAAAAACTGACAGTCAAGTTACAAGTGAGTTAAAAACTCTGGATAATGAATCTTTACGATTAAAAGTGCTAGCTTCTTTGCTTTGGAATCAGCCACCACTATGCTGGCTGACTCCAGAACAACAGTCCCAATTAGAAAATGAGTGCCAAACCCGTCAATATCGTCTTGGAGAAAAAATCTGGTCAAACGATGTCGGTGGTTATCAATTTTTAATTGTGGCTGGAAAAGTCCGCTTGCGAGAAGAGGGCGTTGGCAAACCAATAGCCGCCCTAGATGCGGGGGATTGGTTTGGTGACTTACAAAAGTTGTCTGCGGATTTTAAAGCTGTAGCTGCCAGTAAAGAAGTGGTAGTAGTTTATTGGGATACTGCGCTGTGGACAGAATTTTCTAACCCCCAAATTCAGGAGTTCTGGCAAGTGTTACCAGTGAATATGGAGGGAGAAAGGGAGACATTTTCCTTCTCTTCCACTCCTTCACTAGCGCCAGCCTCAGAAGGGACTTCCAGTCCCCACAGCCTCCAACCCCAAAGAGGACTCCCAGGTGCCAATTTAATCGTCTCAAATTATCCGTTTGTTGCCAGTTGGAACACCGCTGCTGCTTGTTTAACAATGGTGGCGCAACAGTTAGAAAATTCTGTGCAACTGGAATGGGTGCAGCGTCAACTCAGAGGACAACGCCCAAAACAGGTTGTGGAAGCAGGAGAAAAATTAGGGTTAGTTTTGCGGCGGTTACAAGTGAGTTGGGGTGAGTTGCGACAGTTGTCATTTCCAGCTTTATTACTGTGGAATTCTGACTCACCCCAGAGTCCATCCTGGGTGGTAGCTTATGGAGTGAAAGGCGATCGCTTAATTATCGCTAATCCTTTAAATCCCGAACGGACTTGTGAAACTTTGCCGCAGTCCATAGTTGAGGCATCTTGGGATGGACAATTGTGGCAAGTAGAACTCATCTCTAAGCAAGAAACATTTAACCTGAGTTGGTTCACCCCAGCAGTTTGGAAGTATAAGGGATTGCTAACAGAAGTATTGTTAGCATCTTTTACCTTGCAGCTTTTGGGGTTAACAACACCGCTAATTACACAAGTTGTCATTGATAAAGTGATGGTGCAAGGGAGTTTGCCGACTCTCGATGTTATGGCGATCGCACTTTTATGCGTAGCCATATTTGAGTCCATACTTGGCATTCTCCGCCTATTCATCTTTACCCATACAGCTCGTCGTCTGGATTTGAGTTTATCAGCGCAGCTATTTCGCCATCTGATGCGTCTGCCATTAGCTTATTTTGAGTCGCG
Organism: Nostoc sp. CALU 546; assembly: GCF_048836525.1. Classification (NCBI taxonomy): domain Bacteria; kingdom Bacillati; phylum Cyanobacteriota; class Cyanophyceae; order Nostocales; family Nostocaceae; genus Nostoc; species Nostoc sp. CALU 546. Next base: position 25,487 of record NZ_JAWJTF010000093.1, on the reverse strand, counting down.
GCGCGTTGGAGATACAGTAGCACGAGTCCAAGAACTCGAACAAATTCGTCAGTTTCTCACAGGTACAGCATTAACTGTAATTCTAGATAGCATCTTTGCTGTGGTATACCTGGCATTGATGTTTTACTATAACGTCCCACTAACCTTTGTAGCTTTAGCAGTACTGCCGCTATTTGCCACATTAACTATAGTTGCAACACCAATTCTGCGTAACTGGCTAAACGAAACTTTCAACCGTTCTGCCGATAGTCAATCGTTTCTAGTAGAGACAATCACCGGAATTCACTCCGTTAAAGCCCATGCAGCAGAACCAGTAGCCCGCGATCGCTGGGAAGGCTTATTTGCTCGCTTCATTCGCACAGGTTTTAAAGCCTCTACCACCTCCAATATCAGCAGCAATATTGGTGACTTTCTCACTAATTTGTCCACCATGCTGATTCTCTGGTTTGGAGCCAAATTAGTCATTGAACAAAAGCTCACAATCGGACAGCTAGTTGCATTTCAAATGCTGTCTGGTAGAGTCACAGGCCCACTTTTGCGCTTAGTACAGTTGTGGCAAAACCTTCAACAAGTGCTACTTTCTGTAGATCGCATTGGTGATATTCTCAACGTCTCCCCAGAAGCAGAACTGGGAACTGGTCTAGTTTTACCACCCCTGAAAGGACAAGTCACCTTTGAGCAAGTATTTTTCCGCTATCGGCCAAACTTTGAAGCCATTCTGCGGGGAATCTCTTTCAATGCCGAACCAGGGCAATTTGTCGGTATTGTCGGACGTAGCGGTTCTGGGAAAAGTACTCTATCTAAACTATTGCAACGCCTCTATCAAATTGAATCAGGACGCATCCTTATTGATGGTTTTGATATAAAAAGTGCCGATTTAGCCTCACTGCGGCAACAAGTTAGTGTAGTTCTTCAAGAAGACTTTTTATTCAACGGTTCCATTTTAGAAAATATTACTCTCGGTAGTCCTGACATTACCGCAGAGCAAGTAGTAGAGGCGGCAAGACTAGCAGTAGCACACGACTTCATCAGTCAATTACCATACGGTTACGAAACAAACGTGGGTGAACGCGGTACAGCTTTATCTGGTGGACAGAGACAACGTATTGCCTTAGCAAGGTTATTTCTTTCCCAAGCACCGATTTTGGTTTTGGATGAAGCTACCAGCGCTTTGGATAGTGAAACTGAACAACAAGTACTACAAAACCTGCAAAAAATTTCCGCTAATCGTACCGTGTTTCTGATTGCTCACCGCTTTGCTCCCCTCAAACGTGCTGATTTGATTTTGGTATTAGAGCAAGGTGTGATTGCCGAGCGTGGTACTCACGCACAGTTGTTGCAACAAAAGGGTTTGTACTGGTCACTATATCAACGTCAGCAAGCAAATATCTAGCATGAACTAGCTCAAAACTTGTGGTTAGTACAGCACAGACAAGTAGGGGCAATTCATGAATTGCCCCTACTTGAGCAACTTGTTAAAAGTAGGTAATACCAATTTGAAAAAAGAATGCGACAAATAGACCATTTGTAGAGACGCGATTCATCGCGTCTTTACCCAATGATGTGTTGCAATCATTAATTGAATGGGTATAAAATCTTGATCACGTAAAGAATATTATCATAAAACAGTCCTCGCTAATATCATCTCTTGAAGCTACGATTTAGCTGAGGTTTTAGCCAAACTAAATATTATGGGATGGAATGCGAAAAAGTGGACACCTATCTCGAATCTTGGCTATCAGCACTTTTTAATTAATCATCTGCCAAATCTTGAGAATGTTTTCACCACTCCCACCACCAGCAATAGTTTGTCCATCTGGGCTAATGGCAACAGCATAAATATATCCAGAACCCGTCTCTAAAGTGCGGATTTCCTTTCCTGTGACTGGATTCCAAAATTTGATTGTCTTGTCACTACTGCCACTGATAAGGGTGACACCATCTGAACTTTTGCTTGGCAAAAAAGCAACAGAATTAACCTTATCATTATGTCCCTTTAAAGTGTGGATTAACTTTCCGGTCTTCACATTCCACAATTTGATTGTCTTATCTCTACTGCCACTGGCAAGGGTGACGCCATCGGGAGCAAAAGCGACTGAAAGAATTGACTCTGCATTGCCTTCTAAGGTGCGGATTAACTTTCCTGTCTCCACATTCCACAATTTAATTGTCTTGTCCCAACTACCACTAGCGAGGGTTTTGCCATCAGGACTGAAAACTACAGATGGAACACCATTGATATGTCCTTCTAAGGTGCGAATTAACTTTCCTGTCTCTAGATTCCATAATTTGATTTTCATGTCCTTACTAGCACTGCCACTAGCAAGGGTTTTGCCATCAGGACTAAAAGCTACGGAAGTAATTCCGTCGCTATGTCCCTCCAAAGTTCTGATTAACTTTCCTGTCTCCAAATTCCACAGTTTGATTTTCATGTCCGCACTACCACTGGCGAGGGTCTTGCTATCAGGACTGAAGCCTATAGTCCAAATCCAATTGGAATGTCCTTTTAGGGTGCGGATTTCCTGTCCACTTGCCAGATTCCATAGCTTGATTGTCTTATCATCACTGGCACTACCCAGGGTTGTACCATCAGAACTGAAAGCTACGGAATTCACATCGCTGTAATGCCCCTTGAGGGGTTTGGGTAGAAAATAATTCTCCGAGACACTTTTGCTTTTTTGAGACTGAATCGGCTCAGAAATAGGTTCAGGAATAGGCTCAGAATATTCGCTTATTGTATGGGGGCGATTCTGGAAATACCAAACTCCCCCTAATCCCAACGCTAAAATGCTAGAACCTAACAGCAGTTGACTTTTCAGCTTGACATTTGTTTTTGATGAAACGGGCCCTTTGTTTGCTGCGGTGGCTGTAAATGTTGGTGTAAGTATAGTTGGGGGAACTGATGACAATAGTGATAGCTGAGATGTCAAGTCAGTTATGACTTCATCTGCTGATTGGTAACGGTTTTGGATTTCTAGTTGCAACAGCTTATCCAAAACTTCACCCAAATCCATAGATATAAAAACCTCATTCCTACCTGGGTTGGTCAAATATTGCCGCCAAGACCCAACCCAACCATAACCTTGCTTTATCCACAGTTGAGATGGGCGAACCCCAGTTAGTAGATGAAAACAAGTCGCCCCCAAACTGAATAAATCACTGGCTGGATAAGCTTTTCCATCTTGCATCTGCTCAAGTGCAGTGTAACCGTGTGAGCCAATAACAGTGCCCATTTTAGTTTGTACTGTTGCCGTCAGTACTTTGGAAGCCCCAAAATCAATTAGCACTAATCGCCCATCACTTTGACGGCGAATAATATTCTGTGGCTTGATATCCCGGTGAATCACTCCCCGCTGATGGATAAATTTCAGTACCGGCAGTAAATCTAGCAAAAGTTGACGAATCTCTGTTTCGTTATAGGTTCCCCGCGTTTCACATTCTTTGAGCAAGTTTTGTCCATCGATAAATTGCTGCACCAAAAATAGATAGTTATTTTGCTCAAAATAAGCCAATAAAGTTGGAATTTGCGGGTGTTCTGCCAGTTCTTGAAGTCGACTAGCTTCTTGTTTAAATAGTTCAACGGCCTTTGTTAATGGCCCAGTTCCCTGAAGTTTTGGTGCGAATTGTTTAACAACACAGCATTCATTGAGTTTGTGTACATCTTTCGCCAGATAGGTTCTACCAAATCCGCCTTCGTCTGACAAAACCTGAGTAGGTCGATAGCGACCTCCCAATAAGGGTATCAATTCCGCTTTACAACTGTGGCAATAGTTGTTTTTGTCAGGATTTAGGGGTTTTTGGCAATCGGGATTCACACAACAGAGCATACTGGGAATCCATTTCAATTGGAGTATATATTCATTTTAAGTCATGCAGTATAATCTCTCTTGTTAGTAAATATCACTTAGACACCATACAAATCCCCAATTTCCTTACCTCATCAGGTATTGAACAATTTAAATAACTTGGAGAAAGTTGTGCTTGAGCGATGCCTTTTGACGAATTGATGGGCGTCTAATTTATTTGTGCTTGAAATTTATTAATCCGGCAGCATCCGGCTCAGTTTTGCACAAATATCTGAGCAAAATTCCGAAAAACAGCAATTTCAGGTTGTAGGTCAGTAGATACGTACAAAATTGAGATTTACTCTAGAAGTTTCAATTGAATATATAGTTTTTCTGGCTTAATGGTGACAAAAATTTGGGCTGCATGGTAGGGTGCACATTAAATTGGTGACGGGCAAAGGCTAAATTTTAGTTTAGTCTTCAACATAAGTTAGTTTTATTTGCTGGAAAGAAACAGGAAATGAAAAATTAAATAATTCCATCGCTTAAAAACAAAAAATCAGCAAAATTAGGAGCATAATTATGCTATTAGGAAACCACAAGTATGGTCGCAAATTAAGCCGCATTTTTATTTGTTGCTTGAGTAGTAGTTTTTTGGTCACGAGTAATCTGCTGCCTATCAATGCTTTGGGAAGACCGCAAAATTATCAAGACTTTCTAATTGCTAAATCACCAGATGAGAGACAACCAGAAGCAGTAACGAAAGGAATTGAGCAAATTCCTGCTTCTCAAGCGTCAATATCTCCAAGACCGAAGACATCTGTTGAGTCACCAGTAAAGCAGTCTCCTCGTGTATCGTCTCAGCCAGCAAATTCACAGCCAACATCTAGTAGTTCCAGTGCGAACTCAGGGAGACGTCGCCAAGCTAGTTCCAATTCAGGGACACGTCGTCAAGCTAGTTCTAACTCAGGGACACGTCGTCAGGCTAGTTCTAACTCAGGGACACGTCGTCAGGCTAGTGCCAACCGTCCACCAGTTTCTCAACCCGCGACACCTACTTACAAGGAAATAAACTTTGTAGATGTGGCATTGGGTATTCTAAGTAAGGATGACTTTCAATCTCAAGGTAGATATTTTCATTTCTATGAGTTTGAGGGCAGAGAAAATCAATTAGTCCAAATTCGGCTGATTGGTAGTAATGACACACGCAGAACAAATAACTTGAGTTTAAATCCTTTGTTGTTTTTGCACGATCCTGATAATAATATCATCGTCAAAAAAGGCACTTTGGATAAAAATAGTGGTGGCGATGATGCATTCATTTTTGCACGATTACCTGTTACTGGCACTTATAAGATTGCAGTTACTAGCCGAGATGCCGGTGAGATAGGTCGCTATAGTCTGGCTCTGAGGAATGATAGAGCTAGTTATACTTTAGATGAAGCAGGTCAATTAACTGCTAAAAGCTCAACCCTGAAACAAAATGGCGGCGCTTATAATATTTCCAATTTTCAAGGGAGAAAAAATCAGCTTGTTAGTATTCGGGTAGATAGTGTTGATGAAGAATTTTCTCCTTATATAGCTTTGCTAAATTCTCAAGGACAGACGATCGCTATCGATAAAGACAAAGACAAAAATGGTGTGTACACTGGTTTAATTGACCGAGCTAGGTTGCCTGAAGATGATACGTACTATATAGTTGTTACTTCTAAGAATCCACAGGAACGCGGTAGATACAGATTGACTATTTTCTAAGCTCGACTTTATCCAATTACGCGGCATAAACGGCAATGTGCCGCAAACGTTCAAACAAAAGGCGAGGTACTTTTACCATCGTTTATCTCGTTTCCATGCAGAGGGAATGAGTTATGAGGGGCTACTGTCTCTACTCAGACATTGAGTCTCTGACTCAATGAATGGATTCCCAGTCGGAGACTGGGAACGAGGAAAGTCTTATAGATTTAGAGTTTTTAGGACGTAGACTGGGAACGAGGAAAGTCTTGAGATTTAGAGTTATTAGCGATCGCAGGATTCGTCGCATCATAGAGATTAACAAAAAAATGTCTTGTCGGCTTCAAGTAGTTTTCTATCACCTCTGATGCCAAAGCTTTGAAAATGATTGTTCCCATTCTAAAATTGTAATCAGAGTCAGAACTTTCGCAGTGCGATCGCTCGTATTATAATTGACAATCACTAGCTGATAGCTGGGATTGGCAAGGGCAAGATTGACGCTCCCCAGTTTCTAATCCTTGTTTCATGTTTTCTGGTGTATGCACTTCATGACGATTGTTTTAGCGCTTACAATCGAAACGATCGCTATTTATGCTGATCGTTCATAATTTGATGATGTCTGTAACCAAATGATGAAAAGGTTTATAAAGTGGTGTGTTGAGTTTCCTTCTTGGTGGAATATTCGCCAAAGCAGAAAGTCGGGGTTATTTGTCGTTATGCTTACCTTGAGCGTGGTAGCTACGGTAATGCTATCGTTCCCTTTGAACGCTCAAATTAATCTGCCGCCAACGCCCACATCCGAGTTAAGGGGGGTGTGGTTAACAAATATTGATAGTGATGTGTTATTTGAGCGCGATCGCCTCAAGGGATCTTTGCAACGCCTTGACGAACTCAATTTTAACACCATATATCCAGCAGTTTGGAATTGGGGATATACATTGTATCCTAGCAAAGTTGCCCAAAAAGTTATCGGGCGATCGCTCGATCCCACACCCGGACTCCAAGGGCGAGATATCCTCAAAGAAATTGTTGATGTAGGACATCAAAAAGGGTTAACAGTGATTCCCTGGTTTGAATTTGGCTTCATGGCACCAGCAGATTCTCTATTAGCTAAAAATCGTCCTCAATGGCTCACCAGTAAGAGTGACGGGACGCGGATTATCAAAGAAGGCATACATAATCGCGTTTGGTTAAATCCCTTTCGCCCAGAAGTACAACAATTTATTCAAGATTTAATCGTTGAAATTGTCAGAAACTACAATATCGATGGCATTCAATTTGATGACCATTTTGGCTTACCATCAGAATTAGGATACGATGCCTACACAGTGGCGCTTTACAAAAAAGAACACCGTGGTAAAGCTCCCTCCAAAAACTCTAAAGATCCAGAATGGGTGCGCTGGAGAGCGAACAAAATCACCGACTTTATGAAACGGGTATTTACAGCTATTAAAGCTACTAAAAAAAATTGCCTGGTTTCCGTTGCTCCTAATCCTCAACGTTTTTCCTACGAATACTTTTTAGCAGACTGGCAAAAGTGGGAACGGATGGGAATTGTTGAAGATTTGGTTTTGCAAATCTATCGTGATGATTTAAATGTTTTTGTTAAGGAATTAGAATACCCAGAAGTGAAAGCCGCCAAGAGCCATATTCCGGTGAGTATTGGCATTTTAGCTGGGTTGAAAAATCGGTCTGTACCGATGCAGCAGATTCAGACTCAAGTGCAAAAAGCACGCGATCGCAATTTTGCTGGAGTCTCCTTCTTTTTCTATGAAACCCTCTGGAACATGAGCAAAGAAAAGCCTCAAGAGCGTCAAACTGGCTTCCAGAAAATTTTCCCTACACCAACGGCTTACCCGAATCTGCTAGCAGGTTGGAAACCTTTCAGTTAATTTTCCTCACAAGCTGTCGGTGAACACATCACTTAATTTTAAGTCAAGCTTCACCGACAATCACTTAAGAATCTGTCTTGGAAGGTACTAAACTTTTTTACTAAAAAAGCAACTAGTTGGAAAATACCTGTGTTGTTTCATTTGCAGAGTTAGTTAAATTGGTAATACTTGCGTTGTGTTGGGAGGGCATTTTGCTACACTGTTTATATATTCTGGTTGAGAGGTTACACGCCCATAACTTTCTTTGTTTCGACAGACAATACTTATCATTTTAAGTTGCTTGTCCCCATTCATGCGAACAGCAAAGACCGCTCCAACATACCACCTAATTTCAAAGCCAAACATACCACCGCAGTCGTCTTGAACGGCATAGCTATAAACAGTATCAAGAGTTGTCTGAGAGAAAACTTTAGTATCTGTTTCAGTATAGTACCGATAACATCTTTGTGTTCCAAAAATTGGTGGGAACGAGCCATAGTGAGTTGCTGGTTCGTCAGGAGGTTTAAAAAAGGTTTTGTGCTTTAAGAAGTAGTTATTTTGAGTCTGTACTTTAGATATAATATTTTTTTCTGCTTCTTTCTCCAGTCTTGATATTTGTTTTTCCTGCGCCTCATATTCATTTTCCTTCTCACACCCACCAATAAGGAAAATTAGCATAATAATGCTAAAAAATAATAATTTTAGAGAAAGATATATAAATTGATTACTAGAATTACAAATCGGATTTAATTTTTCTAAGTATCGTATGTGCTTCACTCCTAACTCCTTTACAGACGCGATTAATCGCGTCTGTACTCCTAATTCAGCACTATCCTATTCCTAAACGCCCAGCCAAACCGGGAGTTAGGGGTAGAAGCGTAGTAATCATCAAGAATAAAGCCAAAAGACCCAAACCGGCTCTAGCATCATCAGGTTCAGTGACTTCATTCAAGCTGGGGCGTTCTTGATCTCGTTGTAAGAAGAAAATGACGATTCCCCAGTACATGGCAATCATATTACCGAGAGACACTAGCGCCAGTAAAATTAAAGTTGCGATCGTTGCCCGTCCTGCGGTTTTGCGTCCATAAATCGCCTGAACAATGCGGCCACCATCTAGTTGTCCTGCGGGCATTAAGTTCAAAGCCGTGATAATTAACCCCAGCCAACCAATTATCACTAAAGGATGAACACTTACCAGGGATGACTGTAACGCCGAACCAAGGACAACTCTCGCCAAACTTCCCACCAAAATTGACCCTTGAAAAAACTGATTGGGCAATTGAAATAAGCTACCTGGGTGGGAAAGCAGCAAGCCTGTCACCAGCATTAACAAAGAAACGATACCACCTGCGGCTGGCCCTGCCAAGGCGATATCAAATAATACTTTGCGGTTGGGCAACAAAGATTCAAAGCGGGTAATTGCACCAAAGGAACCAATTTGCACTGCGGGTAGAAAGAAAGGCCAGCTAAGGCGGATTTGGTGACGCCGCGCAAGTAACCAATGACCAATTTCGTGAGCTACTAAAATCGTAAATATCCCAGCACCGATGGGCAAAGCTTCTTGAAACCGCGCTGGATTGCCAAAGAAATCAAAATTCAGTAGTAATCCCGCAGCTTCTAAATTCGTGGCAATAGTTGCTACCAACAAAATACCTGCAAAGACTTTTTGCGATAACTGAAGCGGACGGGGATCATTGCGGCTCGGCAGGACAATCACTACTGGTCTGCCATCTGTATTTTCCACTAAAAACAGGCGATATTGCTCACCAAGGCGTTGCCGTAAACTTGCCGTTAGACGGTTGTGAGTCTCTTCTGGTTCTCCCCGCAAATTGCCTTTGAAAATGGCTCCATCTTGGTAGGCGATGGTTTCTGTGGCAAAAAACGTATCGATACCGAAAATACCTTTAATTGCATTCAAGTCATCTTCCGGTATTGGCGGAATCTCCGCTTTTTGTTCTGCTGCTGTTGGTTGTGGGGAATTTGCTTCAATTGAAGAAGCAGCAGCGAGCCTTTCTGTTGCGCGTTGCTTAAGGATGTCATCTTGCCCAGCTGCGCGTAACTGTCTGCCCAAGTAGATGTACAATCCAGCGGAAGTCACTATTAAGAACAATATACCCGCTATATTGATGTAAATCCCTGCGGCAAACAATCCAAAAAATAGGAGCCAGGGAGTCATCAACACCACCGACTGTAACCAGGCTAAGATTCCCAGCTTACCAAAAGGTCTGGCGCGATAAAAGCCCCAGCCCAAAATGCCTAAAGCTAACAGTAGGATTGCCGCCAGGATAGAAGTTTCTGATAAAGTAAACATCTCCAAACCTTTGCTATTGAGACTAAGCCAGAACAAGTCCGGTATTGCAGATACACTTATTAATGTATAACGCCGCCTGTCATCTGCCCAAATTATGCGGCTTTTAGTGGGCGTAGCCAAACCCAGGCGAAGGGTAAAAAATTTCGTAGTCAGGACTTTAGTCCTGGATTTTTAAGCACTGAAGTGCTTACTACGAACTCATCAAAACTTTTGGGACAGACCACTAGATTTTAAAGGTAAGACACCATTTATAAAATGAAAGGGAGTGGGGAGTGGGGAGTGGGGAGTAGGGAAACTAAGCAGCTTTTCATCGGGCGGGGTTTCAACCTACCAAGAGAATTACAAGGATTTTATCGCGCCACTTGCGGGCGAAAGCGCGTAGCGGGACGAAGTACGGCTTTAAACCTAAATCGAGGGCTAATTTCTTCCCCTACTCCCTACTCCCGCGTAAATCTTAAGTAGGGTTAAAGCTAAAGCCCTAACTCACCAGCTTTTGAGCAAACTGAAAAGAGAGCGATCATTCATATAGATGCGATCGCTCTCTTGCCCAATAATTAATTTGCTCAAACTGTATTTGAGCGAAGTGATCTACTAAGTCCAATAAAGAATTTCAGCATTTGGAAAGCGTCTAGTAATCTCACTCTCAAAAAAGCAACGTAACGCCTTCATGGTGTCGCGATCGTAAACGTACTTCGTCCCACCAAACTTATTACGCTTGACACTGCGTTTTGCCTCATCCATCTCTAATTTTGATTGCGGATACCAAGTTTGTAACACTTCTTTTGAACCAGGCGTGAACCGATGGGAAATTAACTCAAAGGTAAGATCACAGTCAAAATCCAGTGCCTCGTTTATCTGGTCAAACACATAACTATAGTGCATCTGCCAATCGTCTATCGGCATAATTGGCGCAATCACCAAGCCTACAGGATATCCGCTACCGCCACGTTCTTGTGGTAACGCCAACCGTCGCAATGCATTAAGTCTGGATGCTACGGATGCTGTGCCACCTTCAAACTTACCAGAAATCGGTGCGGCATTAACGCTCATCCGACAGCGAGTATTCCCATTGTGTGGTAAGTCGAGTAATCCATCCACAGCATCAAATTTCGATACCCAACGTAGATGTGCATTGGTACGAGTGCCAAAGTAACGGATACATTCAGCAAGACTTCCAGTTAAATGCTCAATACCCAATGGATCTGTGTAACAGCTAACTTCAAAACTTGTGGTTTTCCCCTTCTGCTCGTAATTCGCTAAGTTCTCTAATATCTGCGGTAAGTTGGCAAAAGCGCGGATGACAGGTGGCCCTGACAAGCTACCCGCTAGGTAGCAGTATTGACAATGAGCCGGACAACCTTCGGCAAGGTGAAACTGCCAATCCGCAGAAGGTGGGATCGGACTCAATTTCAAAGAACTGGGTGGTGCAGTAACCACCGCTAAGGTACGCTTGGCGATGTTGTAAGTATCCCGCTCAGATTCACCGCGCAGACCCTTCAGACGGTTCTGTGATAGTTCTTCTATTGGTAAGTTGAGTGACTGCACACGCGCAAGAATCTGCTGCCCCCAATCCTCATCTAAGGCAGCAGGTGTAAACAGTACCCGTTCAGGTATCCACAACTTTGGCGATCTTGTTTGTGTATCTGATACTGAAACTTGGTCTGTAATGGTATTCAGCAATATCGTTCTCCGTTATGAAAATTTGCTGACTTCTGCAATTAATTTTCAAGGACTTGCTTAAGTCGTCGCTCTAACAAATCAAGATCCAAAGTGCCTTCATCACGGCTAATTCGTCGCACAGTCGAATTAACATTACCTAGATTTACCAATAAATCTTGAAGAATTTCTTGCTGCTCACGGGCTTGAGTAACCTCGCGTGGTTCTTGTACTAAATCACGCACGATGGTATCTTCAGCGCGAGAGGCGATAATTGGATCGCTTTGTCCTTGAATGTGAACAAAGGTTCGTCGCCCTGGGCCTCGCTCCTCTTCTATTGGTATAACTGCTGTTACTTGGTCAGAACGCACATATTTGCCAAATCCCAAATGGACTAGCTCTGATGAGAGTATTTTCATATAATTGAAGCGTTATTTTTATGCCTTACTTATATTGTAGAATCTATAAAAGTGACTTAAAGCCATAGACCATACGGGTTATACCCAATTGAAAGTAGTAGTTTCCTTTACCAGCTTTTGGGCTTGTTCTGGGGTGAGATTTGCTCTTATGCTCTTAGCATTTTTATTTGCCCTGCAAAACTACGCTGTACAGCTATTTGACTTAAAAAGAATTGGCTTTCTACGTATTTTCTACATAAGCTAAAGTTTGGGAATAGGCGTTTGCACCTCATAAAGCGATCGCAATTTGAGAATATCTTGCCATTCGAGATCGGTAAATGGTTGGCTAACTAGTTCTATGCCAAAGTACTGTTTTGCCGTCTCTGTCAATGTCTCCACAATCTTTGCAATCCAGCCTTCCTCTTCCTGCGTGTTACAAAGCGAGGTATTCCACGGAGCCGGTTGTTCAAAGATTTCCTGAAATAAACCTTTGTCTGTAGACAAAATCATCGAGCCGTGTTGAAGAATTGTATTTCTTCCCTTGCGTTGGGCACTACCAATAAATTTACTTCCATCAGCAGTAACTAAGTCCGCAGCTGTTGCTGTGTTGAAGCAACTGGGATTGTGAATGTAACCTCGTCCAGCGGAACCATAATTTAACTCAATACCCAAAGTTTGCCAGCCTTGGATCAAAAAGTTACAGATTTGTTCATAAGTACCCCAGCTTTTTCCATTACTAGCTGAGGTAATCAGGGCGTAGCTTAAATCTCCTTGGTGGAGAACAGCTCTACCTCCCGTTGGACGACGAACTAGTTTGAGTGCCTGTCCCTGGTAAATCAGATTATGCCACTGGGCGGGCCATTGTTTTTGCAGATGTCCCAAAGAGAGTGCGTATGGATACCAAGTATAAAAACGCAGGGTAGGTGAGTGTTGTCCCTTTTCACATTGGTTGAACAACCAAGCATCGATCGCCATTTGCACTCCTCCTGATGTCTGAAGCATTGGGATGAAACGCCAGGTGGATGGTGATTCGGTTGCTAGTTCTTTCATCTGTTTCGGACTGTGGAAAGAAAATCAAATAACTGATGCGCCATTTCTAATTTAGAACAAGGTGCAATTTCTACCTGATTTCCTTGACTATCTAAAAATATCGCTTGATTATTATCGCTACCAAAACCACTATCAGGTTGATCGATGGGATTAGCAACGATCGCATCTAATTTTTTATTTTGTAATTTTTCTAATGCGGGCTTGACAATATCTCCAGTTTGTGCTGCAAAACCAACTAATATCTGATGTGGCTGTTTAAGTTGTGCTAATTGGGCGACTATATCCGGTACAGATTCCAGGGGTAAAGTTTGGGGAAGCGATCGCTTGGGTAATTTTTCTGTACTATAATCTCGTGGCTTCACATCTGCCACGGCTGCTGACATCACAATGATATCAGCGTTGGGTAAATATTCCAGCATGGCGTGCTGCATTTCGTCTGCACTAATGACGGGAATCCCTTGTACTCCCAATGGTACATCCCAATTAGCTGGGCCATGTACCAGAGTGACATTTGCTCCTCGGTGAAATGCGGCTTGCGATAGCGCTAATCCCATTTTACCTGTGGAAGGATTACCAATAAACCTTACTGGGTCAAGAAACTCTCGCGTTCCCCCGGCGCTAATTAACACTCGTTTACCTACTAAATCTCGTTTACCTTGAGTGTTTAACAACGATTGGATGTGAGCGAATATTTCTGGAGGTTCTGCTAATCTACCAGCACCGATGCGATCACACGCTAATAATCCTGATGCTGTATTCATTCCATGATATCGGCTATCGATCAATAGCTGTTGCCAATTTCGCTGCACTGATAGCTGTTCCCACATATCCGTATTCATTGCGGGTGCTAACAGCACGGGACAAGTAGAAGCCAGCACGGTATTTGTGAGTAAATTATCCGCCATCCCGTAGGCTAACTTGGCTAATGTATTAGCTGTCAAAGGAGCAATTACCATGACATCTGCCCATTCACCCAACTCAATATGCAACGGACGAGAGTGAATTGGTTTCCAGAAATCATCATCGGTGTAGGCGGGATGACGAGATAGAGTGGCTATTGTCAGAGGTGTGATAAATTCTTGTGCTGAACGGGTGAGGATAACTCTAACCTCCACCCCAGTTTTAAACAGCGTCGAAACCAATTCACAGATTTTGTAGGCGGCGATACCGCCACCTACACCTATTAGAACCCTGTTAAATTTTGGATTTTGGATTTTGGATTTTGGATTTAAGGGAGATTGCATTGGCAATTTTGGATTAAGCAAGTGATACATTAACCCTAATCATTGATTGTAGCCAGTTGACTTCAATCTAAAATCTAAAATCTAAAATCTAAAATTGCTACGCTTCATCGTAAGGTTCCAAGTCTAAAAGGTAGATATAGGGTTCAACTAACTCTGGACGCTGAAATGCGATCGCTCGCAATAGATGCCAATCATTTAAACCCTCAAAAGCATTACTATAATTGTCTAGCTCCAAACGTGTAGCCAGTTCTTCTACCTCTGCCGCAGTTATGGCAGCAATTTCTTTCCTGGAAATGCTTAGAGTTGTCATAATGTTTGCCCCTCCCTTATGCAGCACGCACTTTCAGCATGGGTTAAGTTGCGCTGAACGCAGCCACCCTATATATATTACTCATTAGAGGTGATTCATTTCGTGAGATTTTTAGCATTTATACCAGAATTTATAAAAAATTCGTAATTCTGACTAGCCAATTACATTTACAACGAAATTCCGTAGCACCTCTAACGTTTGTGGATTTATTTCATGCCCCATGTCAAATTCGTGATATTCTACCGCCACTCCTAGAGACTGTACAGTTTCTCGTGCCTTCAAAGCAGCTTGCAGCGGTACAACTTCATCATATCTCCCGTGGCTGATTAAAATCGGTGAAATCCCACTTTTAGCTGCTGTTAGGGCATCAGGATGTAAATACCCACTCATGACAGCTAAACCTGCTAGGGGTAATTTTGATCCGACATCTAAAGTCATTGCCCCACCTTGAGAAAATCCACATAAAATGGTGCGTGATAAAGGTACGCCAGTGGTACTTTCTAAAGATTCCAAAAAATCTGTTAGCAGTTGCCGACTTTCTGCCAATCCTTCATACATATTTTCCACCCGCAGGTCATACCATGCCCTCCCTACAGGGGAATAGGGATAAGGATAAGGTGCATTGGGTAATACAAACTGGTAATCAGGTAAGTTGAGCAAGGGTAACAATGATGCTACATCCTCAGCATTAGCTCCCCAACCATGCAAAGTAACAATTAAACCTGCCGGGGGTTGAGAAGTGGCTCTAGGAACGGTAAAAACTTGTAAAGACAGAGGTTTACTCCTAAAATTTTACTCTTTTAATAAATCCTATCTCTTCAAGCAGACTTAGTATTTAGCTAATTTCCTGCTTGCCAAAGGAGGAGAATAGAAATGTAATTCTTCTTTATACTTCTGTTTCCAAAAAATACCACGTTCTTTTACAGGTCGCCGACGACTGCCTGTAACTCCATCATAATGATTATCATAAAAATAAAATTATCCCGATCTTTGGGATTCTAGCAAGGTAGTGATAAAGTATTTTTTACTACCTACTAATTGTTGTAAATTTAATTAATAGTCAGTTTTCCTACTTGTAATTTTGAGCTTTTTATGTCTAACCTGCCGCCGCTCAATACAGAAACAATTTGGGCAATTCTTGAAGAGAAATTTGATGATGCCACAGTTAATCAGTTGCTATGGCATTATTTAGGCTATCGCTATGACTTTGCAACTGCACAATGGGACGCTAGCCAAGTTTCGCCAGAATGGCAGAATGAGTACCCACAACCACCAAATTTTATTGAATCTCGCCCCGCAACAGTTAAGTTGACTCGTTCCATTCCTGCTGAAAATAAACAAATGTTAAAACAAAAACTGGGCTTCAAAGGTTATAAGATTGGTGAATTTGGGCCTCGGCAAACTCGTAGAGCAACAGCGGCGAATTGGTTATTAAGTTATCTGCAACAAACTAACGGCGAAATTGAGTAATCTGACCAGCAGATATGTGGCAAAAAATATCCTATTTTTAATGACTATATCAATCCAATTTGATTGGGTGAAAAACTCCAAGTCTATTATGTAGGGTTAAGGCTTCTGTAACGTACCACCCGAAGTTTTGGTGCGTAGCCTACGGTATAACACAACGCCAGTTGCCACACAGATAGCACAGCTTTAGCGAGTAATGGAGCGTCGGTAACTTCCGCAAAATACTGGCTCCCATTTGTGTATTTAAAAAATCAAATATGAACCTTATATCTACCATATTAGAGTTTAATAAAAAACTATTTATTTAGTTACTTAACTTTTACAATTATATGTAACAGGTGTTTAAGAATACTAGTTTTATAGGCAAAATATAAAATACAATAAATCTGTATTTTAGTCAATCAAGAAGTGTTGCAAACAGCCAAAATCAAAAAAACATAGTTAACTTTTATAAAGATTTTATCAATTATTCCTGAAGATAGAAGCACTGCTGATCTAATTATTTCTCTAGAGCGATTTGCAAATTCAATTGAGCATCAGAGAATATTCCTATCAACCCTTGATATTACAAACACTTCTATGGCAAAGCCAATTGAATTTAATTTATTTGCACCTTATAACAAAGGAGCCTCATTAATTGGTTCTTTTTCTGATTGGCAAGAAATTCCAATGGAAAAAGGTGATGATGGTTATTTTCGTACAAGTGTTGAACTAGAAGATGGCGATTATAAATATAAATTTCGCGTTCAATCAAATTCATGGTTTTTTGAACCAGAACAATGGGTTGAGGTTACAGACCCTTATGCAACTGATATAGATGAACTGAGTGGGAAAGATGATGGTGTTATCCACATCAAAGATGGGCAAAGGATTACTGATACATACGTTTGGCAACATGATGATAAACCTTTACCTGCTGACCACGAATTAGTAATTTATGAATTGCATGTTGGTGACTTTTCTGGTGGCGAAGATGACCCTTATGCACGAGGTAAGTACAAACATGTCATTGAAAAGTTAGATTATTTGTGTGAACTGGGAATCAACGCTATTGAGTTGATGCCGCTTAAAGAATATCCTGGTGATTATAGCTGGGGTTATAATCCACGTCATTTCTTTGCAACAGAATCAAGTTATGGTTCTACTGCTGGGTTGAAAAAATTGATTGACGAGTGTCATGGAAGAGGCATTCGTGTAATTATTGACGGTATTTATAACCACTCAGAAGCATCTGCTCCCTTAACACAAATTGACCACGATTATTGGTATCATCATGAACCTCGTGATCCTGATAATAACTGGGGTCCTGAGTTTAATTATGAACATTATGATGAAAAATTAGAGATTCATCCAGCGCGGGAATTTATTGGTAATACAATTCGTTTCTGGATTGAGGAATATCATCTTGATGGTATTCGCTATGATGCGGCGAGGCAAATTTCTAACTACGACTTCATGTACTGGATTGTTCAGGAAGCCAAAAAAACTGCTGGTGCAAAACCTTTTTATAATGTTGCTGAACACATTCCTGAAACTACCAGCATTACCAATGTAGATGGCCCAATGGATGGTTGCTGGCATGACAGTTTTTATCACTGCATTTTAGAACATATCTGCGGTGATACATTTGATTTAGAGCGTCTCAAAGATGTTATTGACTGCAAGCGCCAAGGCTTCTTGGGTGCTACCAATGTAGTAAATTACCTCACCAATCATGACCATAACCATGTGATGGTTGAATTAGGAAACCGTGAGATTTTTAACGAAGAAGCCTTTAGGCGGGCTAAATTAGGAGTAGCCATCCTCATGACTGCTGTTGGCGTACCTTTGATTTGGATGGGAGAAGAATTTGGCGAGTACAAACCTAAACAACCTGAATCATCAAAAATTGATTGGACACTGTTAGGTAATGATCTCAATCGTAGTTTATTTGAATCATACAAAGGTCTAACCAACCTTCGTAAAAGTAATCATGCACTTTACACAGAAAATATTGACTTTATCCACGAAAATGCCGATGCAAAAGTATTAGCTTATACTCGTTGGAATGATGAAGGTTCTCGTGTAGTTGTAATAGCAAATTTCTCAGAAAACTTCCTCGCTGGCTATCATGTTCCTAACTTTCCTAGTGCTGGTACATGGCATGAATGGACAGGCAATTATGATGTCGAATCTGGTGATGATGGAATCATAACTGACTTGGGGCCATACGAAGCTAAAGTATTTGTATGGCAGTAAAAATATACACTAAAACTCAATCAGTAGTCCAATAGCAAATAAAAAAGGGGAAAATATTTCCCCTTTTTCATTTATTATCTTAATCGTCTACAGTCTAATTAGAAATTTGTCAAGCATAAAAAAGGCTATTTAAAAAAAACATGAGTTTGTGTTACAATTCTGATTTGAAGTGCGTATATAAAGTTGCAAAATCATCCCATGCACAACACATTATTTAATAGTAATATCGACAACGCGAACATTGAGAACGATCGCATTTTATTAACTCCCAATGAAGTCAAATCAAAATTCCCTTTAACCCAATTAGCAGAACAAAGAGTTTTAGCATATAGACAAGAAATAGAACATATCCTAGATTTTCAGGATCGCAGAAAATTTATAGTAGTTGGCCCATGCTCAATCCATGATCCAAAAGCAGCGCTCGAATATTCTGAGAGGTTGAAAATATTGTCCGAGCGAGTCCAGGATAATCTGCTACTAATTATGCGAGTCTATTTTGAAAAACCAAGAACAACCGTAGGCTGGAAAGGATTAATTAACGATCCAGATATGGATGATTCTTTCCATGTAGAGAATGGGTTATTAATTGCACGGGAGCTATTATTAAAAATTACAGAGTTGGGATTACCTGCTGGCACAGAAGCACTAGATCCGATCATCCCCCAATATATTAGTGAACTGATTACATGGTCTGCCATTGGAGCACGCACCACCGAATCACAAACTCACCGCGAAATGGCAAGTGGACTTTCGATGCCTGTGGGTTTTAAAAACGGTACTGACGGCAATATTCAAGTAGCTTTGAATGCTCTCCAATCAGCCGGAAATCCGCATAATTTTCTGGGAATTAATCAAAACGGACAGGTGAGCGTATTTCAAACTAAAGGTAATGGTTATGGTCACGTAATTTTAAGAGGTGGTAGTCAACCCAACTTTGATGCAGCAAATGTAAAAGTGGTAGAAGAGAAATTAAAACAGGCAAATTTACCACCGAGAATTGTTATTGACTGTAGCCACGGCAATACCAATAAAGATTACAAATTACAAGGTGCTGTCTTAGAAAATATTATTCAGCAAATAGTGGATGGTAATACATCAATAGTTGGCATGATGCTGGAATCACATTTATATGAAGGTAGTCAACCAATTACTGGTAAGGAAGAATTAAAATACGGTATTTCTGTAACTGATAAATGTATTGGCTGGGAAGAAACCGAAAAAATCATTTTGGCTGCTCACGAAAAACTTAAATAAACACTAAGTGATATTTTGCCCCGGAAGATACTCTGTGCTTGTGGCGACCCCTTTAAAAAGCAGGGCTGTTGTATCCATAAGGGCAAAAAGTTTGTCAATCTGGAGTTTAGAGGTTGCTTGAAAAGTCTAAATTATTACTTGCCGCGGCTACACATACAAAACCCGCCTACGCGGGTTATAAAACAATACGGTTCATTTAAGGGCTAATTGTACAAAATTGTGGGTTTTTGAGACGCGATAAATCGCCGTCTCTACAAGTTTTTTGGTCTTATCTGAACTGTATTGGGTTATAAAACTCGATTTTCTGCTAGTCTACGCAGGTGGACTTAGCTTGTGTAGTAGCGAATTATATTCGCTCAAAACTTTTTAAACATCCTCTTAGACTAAAGGTAGGCGATCGCTAACAAAAAAATGTACGTCTAGTTATGATACATTCAATCCAAAGGAGAATCGCTATAGCTTAGGGAGTTACGCGATCGCACTTCCTTATGTAAATGCATTTTACCACTACAGGCAATATCTATTACTGTTACTTACAACTTGTGAGTTAAATCACACTAGCAATCTAAGCACTGAAATAAAATTTATTTATACATAAAATATTACGGACAAAATGATGGAGTTACTTGAACTAATTTTGGTGCTAGCTACAGTAGTTGGTATTGCAGACGGGAACACAATTTTGGTTAAAGATAATGCAGGACAAACAACCACAATAAAGCTAGCGTGTATTAATGCACCAGAAGCAACTGGTCAGCCATCTGGTTTAGCAGCAACACAAAAATTAAAACAGCTACTACCACCTCAAACTCCTGTCGTAATTAGAAACACAGAACAACTCAAAAATGGTCACGCAGCTGGTGAAGTGTTTGTGAATAATCGGTCAGTAAATCTCCTTTTGGTAGAGTCAGGTAATGCTGTAGTTGATCGAGAATCTTTACAAAATTGCTACGAGAGCAAAACCCAATTTTTAATTGCAGAAGCTAATGCTCAAAATAAGCGCTTGGGATTATGGCAACAACCAAAAGTGCGGTTGAAGTTTAATGCCAAGTAAGCACTTATATTGCCAGTTATCACTAATTGCATTTACTTAATTTAGGGCAGCTTTAGAATTGCTGTACTTATTTCATTATTTTCCATTTTTTATATTTATTTTTTCTCAATAGTTGCGTTTTTAATATCACCAATCAATTCATCAATCCTTGATTGAGTAGTGTTCCAAGAACACATAAAACGTACTCCTCCCACACCAATAAATGTATAAAACTGCCAGTTCTTGGCTTTCAAGCTGTGAATGACTTCTTCAGGTAATTTCACAAACACGGCGTTGGCTTCTCTAGGAAACATTAAATCCACGCCTTCTATGTTTAATAGTTGATTTTCTAAGTATTCAGCACATTGATTGGCGTGTCTGGCATTTTTTAGCCAAGCACCAGTTTCCAATAAACCCAACCAGGGAGCGGAAATAAACCGCATTTTTGAAGCTAGCTGTCCTGCTTGCTTGCATCGATAGTCAAAATCCTCTGCTAATGCTTTGTTGAAGAAAAGAATGGCTTCACCCAATGCCATACCATTCTTTGTACCACAAAAACACAATACATCGATTCCAGTTTTCCAGGTAATTTCAGCAGGACTTTGATTCATAGCGGCAACTGCATTTGCAAAACGAGCGCCATCCATGTGAATCTTTAAGTTATACTTTTTCGCAACTTCTTTAATACTTAAAAGTTCTTCAATAGAATATAAAGTTCCTAATTCAGTTGATTGTGTAATACTAATAACTTTAGGTTTTGGATAATGAATATCAGTCCGCTTAGTGACAATTGCCTCAATAGACTCTGATGTTAATTTGCCATTTTTACCTTGAGCGAGTAACAGTTTAGAACCATTAGATGCAAATTCTGGTGCGCCACATTCATCTGTTTCTATGTGAGATGTTTCATGACAAATAACGCTGTGATATGACTGACAAAGAGCAGCTAAAGATAAAGAATTTGCTGCTGTACCGTTAAAGGTAAAAAATACCTCACAATCAATTTCAAAGAGTTCCCGAAAATAATCTGTGGCTTTTTGAGTCCATTCATCATTTCCATAAGCTGGAACACTACCATGATTTGCCCTAATCATATATTCCAGTGCTTCAGGACAAATACCAGAAGAATTATCACTTGCAAACTGTTCTAATTGGCTACTCATAATTTTTACTTTGATTTTTAACAGTAATTGTTACAATACTAGTAAATATTTTTGGACTTTGCCAACTCCAAGATTGGCAGGTAAGGCTATTAAACTCTCCAATCATCTATTGAAGAAGAATTCAGAAGTCAGAATTCAGGAGTCAGAATAAATCAGTCGGGGATTCAGACCCGCGACTAATTGAATAACTTTGGATGGCAGTAAAATAAATTTTTCTATAGCTATACTTAATCATTCATGAAATAAGGTTTTGGACTTATATAAAAAGTTGAAAATCTGAAGATTTTGATTTTCACAAATTAAATTTGATTTTTATATCTGGTATAAACTTATTAATTAGATTTTTGTTGTCGGAGCTTTTCTCTTAGTAGTTATAACAAGGCTGAGTACATTTATACTAATAAGCAATTTTTCTGATGTCTACAGAAAATTAGAGTTTTAGTTTACCATTACTGAGATGTTTAATTACTACGTGCCTTTGTCAGCCTTGCGTTGAGAGTATTTTGGGACGTGGAACATCGCAAATGACTAAATATTATGCTAAAAAAATAAAGTTTGCTAATCAGAATGCTAATCATATACTTATGATGTACTATACAATGCCCTACCAATAACTATGACATCACTATTGGGCATATTTGTCCTTTATTAGTTCTCGGTAGTCATTTGTTTATTTTCTACTGACCAATGACCAATGACCAATGACTAATAACTAATGACTGAACCATTGATTGAACTGAAAGGTGTTTCTAAGTCCTTTGGTAGCCATAAAGTTCTAGATAATGTAGACTTGACCATTTACCGGGGAGAAGCACTGGGGATTATTGGCCCATCGGGGACTGGTAAATCAACTATCTTACGAGTAATGGCGGGGTTACTTACTCCCGATGAAGGAGAAATTTATGTGCAAGGAGTGCGGCGAGACGGTTTGATTGAGGATGGTGGCCAGCAGGTTGGCATTGGTATGGTGTTTCAACAGGCGGCGCTATTTGATTCGCTGACAGTGGAAGAGAATGTAGGATTTTTACTTTATCAAAATTCAAAGCTGCCGCGATCGCGCATCCGAGATTTGGTAAAAGAAAAATTGGAGATGGTAGGTTTACCAGCAATAGGCCACCTCTACCCCGCCGAACTTTCCGGGGGAATGCGAAAACGGGTGAGTTTTGCCCGTGCGATTATGTCTAACCCCGATAATCCCAGCGAAGGCGCAGAAGTTCTACTATATGATGAACCAACAGCCGGACTTGATCCCATTGCCTCAACAGTAATCGAAGATTTAATCCGGTATTTGCAAAGTTCACAGGGAGTTTGTAGTACTTATGCTGTTGTTACCCACCAAGACAGCACTATCCGCCGTACAGCTGATAGACTTATATTTCTCTATGAAGGTAGAGTGCAGTGGCAGGGTACAGTTAGTGAAATATACAACACAGAAAATCCCTTGATCAGACAATTTATCAGTGGAAGTGTGAAAGGCCCGATTCAAGTCGCCGGCTAGAAACTCAAAAGTGAAGAGTGAGGAATGAGGAATTAAGAGTAAGAGTTAAAAATGAAAAGCTAGGAGTTAAATTCAACTATTAATTCCTAACTATTAATTCCTAACTATTAACTCCTAACTATTAACTCCTAACTCCTAATTGGTTGTTGATTGTTGGTGGAGGCAAAAAAATGCGAGGTCTTATGACAAGCCGCTTCGCGTCTGGGCGAACATTTAGAGAAGGTTCTGTGGGGTTATTACTCCTGCTAGGACTAGGGGTATTTGGATTACTCTTTCTTTGGTTAAATAGATTCAGTGCTGCTGGTCGTTCATACAAAGTTATTGTAGAATTTGCCAACGCTGGCGGAATGCAAAAGGGAGCAGCAGTTCGCTATCGTGGCTTTAAGGTAGGAACGATTTCCCAGGTTCAACCAAGGCCAAATGCTATTGATGTAGAGATTGAAATTGCCCAAACTGACCTAATTATGCCCCGAAATGTAGTAGTGGAAGCTAATCAAAGCGGGTTAATTAGCGAAAGTATTATCGACATCACACCAAGAACAGCCTTACCTGCTGGGGTTGTGATTGCTAAACCCTTAGATAAAAGTTGTGATACCAGTCTCATCGTCTGTAATGGCTCTCGGTTAAAAGGTCAGGTTGGTATCAGTGTTGATGCACTCATTCGCAGTTCAACTGAGTTAGCCGCTGTATACAATGACCCAAAATTTTATAGAAATGTCAATAGGGTTCTAGAAAGTACTACAGGCGCAGCATCCAGTTTTACTGAGCTAAGTCAGGATTTACAAGGTTTGACTAAAAGCTTACAACAACAACTTAATACCTTTTCAGCCACAGCTAATTCAGTGCAACGGGCGACAAACCAACTTAATACATCCGCGAATCAAACAGTAAATAAATTTGGTGCAACTGCAACTCAAGCAAACCGTTTGCTGAACAACCTGGATAATTTATTGACAACAAATCGTTCGGCGCTAGTTGGTGCGTTGAATAATATCACCGAAACCAGCAACCAATTGCGTGTTACAGTCAGTAGCTTATCACCATCTGTCAATCGATTGACTCAAGGTGAATTACTCAACAATTTAGAAGCTCTTTCAGCTAATGCAGCGCAAGCCTCAGCTAATTTACGCGATGCTTCTCAAACCTTAAATGATCCAAAGAATGCGGTGCTGCTGCAACAAACCTTAGATTCAGCACGAGTAACCTTTGAAAATACCCAAAAAATTACATCTGATTTAGATGAATTGACAGGTGATCCTAATTTTCGCCAAAATCTGCGGCAATTGGTGAATGGTTTAAGTGGTTTAGTCTCTTCTACACAACAGATGCAGCAACAAGTGCAAGTTGCTACCACTTTAGATTCGGTAAAAGCTGCTGTGAGCAAACCAAAGAATCTAATTCCTACCCCAGAACCAACCCAACAGGCGACGTTTAATGACAAGTCGCTACCCGTTTACGTGATTAATCCCTCACCTGCTAATTTTGGAAATATCGACACTAACCTTCAAGCAACCCCCAGTCCGTCTATTCCTAACTCGTCCCAAGAAAACCTATTGAAGCAGCTGCGGGAGTATGGCAAACAACGGGAGCAACTGGAGGCAGGGGAAGAGGCAATCCAAGTTGAACCTTCGGCTGCGCTCAGGATTAACAGTGAGCCAAGCCGAACTGTTGACAATTTTAAGTAAGATATTTTAGTGTAACGCAAGTGTGTTGCAGCTCATCGACACAACAGCACAATTGACTCAACAAGCATTACACGACCTGCAAGAGACACAATACAGTCTCGTGCAAAAAGAAAAAATGTCGGTACTGGGCAATCTTGTTACAGCCATTGCCCATGAGATTAAGGCACAGAATTAGCGATCGCCATTCCAGTAGGCAGTGCTGAGTTGGGAGTTGGGAGTTAGGAGTTGGGAATAGGAAGGAATAACTAATGCCCATTCCCCATTCCCCATTCCCCATCCCCCATCCCCCATAATTAATTCCAATCCTGTTCGTCTTTCTTACCACGACTTTTGTAAATTCCCCCCAAATCGTGAATTTGACGAGTTTTCTCAAAAAGCTCGGCTTCGCTCAAACCCCACTGCTGCAAGACTTTATCTAGGTCTTTCTGGATGTCTCTCGCCCCTGGAAACCCTTGATAACGCATTCGCAGTCTAGCCAATTCTGCTAAATTATAGTCTGTCGCCTCTTGAGCGAGTAAAATATCAATAAGGGGGCGATCTCGGTTATAAAGTGGATGTTGTTGATCTTTACCAGCCGTTGCTTCAGTCATTGTCAGTCCTGAGTGATAAGTTAGGAGTTAGGAGTTAGGAGTTAAAAGTTAGGAGTTAAAAGTTAAGAATGCTGAGTCTTGGTTTTTAAGTTTAGACGAGAGCAGAGGAGCAGAAAAGACAAAAGAAAATAATCTTCTGCACTTAGAATCTAGTTGTAAAATTGATAACTCCTTACTTAGTCATTACTCCTAACTCCTAACTC
>NZ_JAWJTF010000149.1:0-18256 GCF_048836525.1 Nostoc sp. CALU 546 | reverse complement strand
AGGAAATGCTTATCAAGCTAGGTTTTTAGGACTTGTGTGTATCTCCGTACCCCTTACTTAAGGGGGATTTAGGGGGATCGAGATATGTGCAACTTCACATTAAATTGGTATAAACTTGCTGGTGGAATATTTTTTAATTGGAAATACTTGGTTTAATTTTTTGCTGTTTTATTCATCCACCCAAATCATTGCCAATATCATTTAAAAGTTTTTGAGCATATTCATAACGCTCTGTCTTAATTAAGTCAAATTCTAAAAGTAGGCGAGTTTGATAGCGTAAAATATCTAGCTTACTATTCAATAATTCTAAATGGGCTAATTTCTGTTTAGCATACCGTGCTATGATCAAAATATCTAATAAATTGTATAGTTCTGTAATAATCCGATTTCCTAGCAAAAATTTATGATCTCTAGGAAGCCGATTTAAAATTGGCACATACCACTTGATTAAATCGTAAGTTTTTTGTATTATTGGTAAATCACTCATCCATACAAAATTAAATAAAAAATTGATCGCGCAGAGCGCGAGACATTAAGAAGGGTAAAGAAATAAAGAGCAAAGTGCTAAAGGGCAAGAGTGTAAAGGGATACTAAGTCCTGCCACGAACCAACACAACCCGAAAACCCACGTGGTTGCTACGACCGACACGCGTGCGACAGCTGCGATACGCCGAGCGGCAATTCCTCGGAGCGTTGACCCACGAACCACCACGCAGCAGCCGATTTTGATTATCATTATCAACTAACCAAGCGCTTCCGTTTTTTGGCGCTCCGTTATAATTTTCGTGCCACTCATCCTGACACCATTCCCAAATATTACCATGCATATCAAATAAACCAAAGGGGTTAGCAGGAAATTTCCCCACATCCGTTGTTTGCTCACGATATTTGCCCTTTGTCCCCTGAGCATAATTACCTGGGTATACTGTTCCCCCAATATCCCAGTCTGTCCCCCGATAATTCGCTAAATCAGTTGTAATCGTTTCGCCAAAATAAAACGGCGTAGTCGTTCCCGCCCGACAAGCATATTCCCATTCTGCCTCACTGGGTAAGCGATAGGTTTTCTCAGTCTTTTTAGATAGTCGAGCGCAAAACTCAATTGCATCATCCCAAGAAACCTGTTCA
This sequence comes from Nostoc sp. CALU 546, assembly GCF_048836525.1. Classification (NCBI taxonomy): domain Bacteria; kingdom Bacillati; phylum Cyanobacteriota; class Cyanophyceae; order Nostocales; family Nostocaceae; genus Nostoc; species Nostoc sp. CALU 546. The sequence goes on along the minus strand of NZ_JAWJTF010000149.1, from coordinate 17,131 downwards.
ACAGGTCGATTATCACCTTTAAAATTAGATGGTTCGGGATTTAAATCAATATTAACCTTGGGTAAGGCAGCAACGGCTTTCCATTGACTCTGAGTTACTGTAAATTTCCCCATGAAAAAGGGTTGAATGGTAACGGTGTGCTGTGGACTTTCCCTGCTAACTCTTTCTGGCTCACTCTCTGGCGAACCCATGATAAATTTACCGCCCGGAATTGCAACCATTTCCAGAACTACACCATTACCTAAGTTTTCAGCAAAAAACTCAGCCTGTCCTTTACTGCTGTTGATGGTTTGTCCTTGAGCATCCACCTTCACGATGTCAAACTCAAACTGATTGGCTTGATTTTGTTTAATGGGTTCAGGTAATAGAGGTGGTTTTGGTTGACCAATAATCCGCGCTTCTATTGATGCTACATCTTCATCTCTCAAACCTAAATGTTGCTGATAGTCTCTTAGGTCGTTTAAAGTTGTTTCACTTAGGCTCGACTCACTTTCAATTGTCTCAGCCAGTGTTGCCTCGTACTCTTCTAATTTTCTCTGATATTCTCGATATGGTTGTTGAACTTCAGCTTCAATAGCATCAGCAACATCAGGAGTAAGGTTGAAAGTTAAACGCAATGAATTTAACAGGCGACGGGCTGGAATGGTAAACCTACCGACGCGATTTAGCCGTTCTACTTGCTTGCGATATTTCAGGGTGGGGTCATCCTTGGGCGACTTTGCCAGAAAAATCCGATAACCGTCTTTAAAAGGATAAAATTCTGGTGTCATAGCGGGGGATGCTTCTTGCACTTTGCTTTTCGCATATTTATGCAGCTCATCTACCGCAATCAAGCCATCCCCGTCTATATCAGCTGCACCTTTCTCAATTCCTTCTACCAGATAGTGAGTGTAAACCGAAAGTTCCAAGCCATCGGACTCAAAAGCATATTGTGTAGAAGTGGAAGCAGTGAGAATTGCCCTTCCCTCGCCTCCTAAATGCTGTTGCAGGTCAATGATACCAGTATCTTTAGGAGTCCAACCCTTGGCAAAAGCACCACTAAAGCAGCAATCTAAAATTACTACCAGTCGCCTGGAATTGCTCTGGTTCATCCAACTATGTACATTTGTGGCTGCTACAGCTGAAGTAGGGATTAATTTTCCCTGATTTTTCCGCGTGATGGAAGTCGAGAAGTAAAAATCACCACTTTCGACTGTCACGCCATGACCAGAAAAGTATAAAAGCAGCAAATCATCTTTCTGACGATGGGCATACAAGTTATAAATAGCATCTTCCATCTCCTGCCGTTGGGGATTTTTCAGCACCGTGACATCCGCCTCGGCAAAATCACCCATTTCTGGGTTTACCAAAACTCGCCGCATTGCCTCGACATCTCTAACAGCGCTTGGTAGGGGGTTTAATCCTGGCTTGTATTCACTAATCCCTATCAACAGTGCGACTTTTGCCATTTAGCTGTTTGACTTATTGTTCAAAAAATCCTGTGCTTTCTGTAGCGCAAATTCAAACTCTTCTCGACTGCTGGCTTCGATATTGAGTTCTCTGCCATCAGGCGCTTTCACCCCGATTTTAATTGGTTTGTTGCCGAAGCGATCGCTCAAAAATTTAAACAAACTCTTGATATTAGAAGCGTTAACTTGTGCTTTTAACAATCCCCACACGAAGCCGCTGATACTCTTTGTACCCTGGGGTGCGTTTTCCACTGCAACTAAATCTGCATCTTCTACCCCATCCACTTCTCTTAACTGAGGTAGCAAATTTTCTACTTGTTTTTGCAATTCCTCATCGTCTAAACCCAGTTCAGCTAGAGAAATCGTCACCTGAACGTTAGATATTGCTACCATGATGAATCGCTTAAGTATTTTTTGGGTATTTTTTAATGATTGTATCGTTAATTTCGGCTAATTTAGTAAATATTCGGGGAGCGATATCTACAGCAAAGACTTCACCCGACGCTAATTTTGCGCCGTAACGCACCTTACAGAACTAAAATATTTGAAGCTGGGGGTATGGGAGTGCGATCGCTATATGCCCTTATTTATTTTGATGGTAGTGCGATCGCTGCATAAAATCGATAGAGTAACTTTTATCGCAATCAAAGCACGTCAAGCTTGACTCCAATCTTGCAACTCTAGTGCTTCAATTCTACCGAAATGACGCTGATTATGAGTAATCATAACTAGATTATTGGCGATCGCAACCCCAGCAATGAGCAAGTCAATATCATCGATGGGAATCCCTTGAAGGCGCAAGTTTGCGTAGATATCTGCGGCTAAGGTGACTGATTGTTCAGTAAGGGGTAAGACAGTATTTTGGGCGACAAACTCCAAAAACAAAGCGAGTTGCTTTTGGGCATCACGGTGCTTTAACCCACTGAGAATTTCGTAATAAGTGATAATACTAATGTTGATTTTACGATACGTTATCAAGTAATCCTGAAACTGAGCTACTACATTAGTATTACCACGGAAGAACAAGGACAAGATATCAGTATCAATCAATGCTGGTTTCACGGTTTTGTCTTTGAGAAAATGCTTGCTGACGACGGATAGCAATCTCGTCTGAAAATTCGCCGTATGCTTCTTCTGACATATCGCTCCAGGAACCTGCGAACTGCATGATAGCAGCAGCATTATGATTGTTAGTTTCTGAGCTTAGTCGAAATCCGTGAATCATCTCATAGAGTTGTGATAACTTAGCATCTGGGATTTGCTGCACTTCTTCTAAGACTTTAACTCTCCATTCTGAATGGTTCATTAGCTAATCTCTCCTGATTTTCCAATCTTTAATTCTAATATAAGAAAGAGACTTGCTTCTTTGGCAATAAAATATTCCATTATCCTGGAGTCTCACGCGCTTTGCGTAATTTTTCTGACAGTCGCGCCATCACCACTTCACCATCTATTACATCTCCACGTTCAATAGAAGCAAGCCCAACAGCTATTTTTTTATCTAAATTCGTGAAACCCAACATCTAATTAGGTTAACGTTGGGTTTCACAGAATTTAACTACCTTGATTAGGTGGTATTGCCTCCGGTGGCGGTTCTGCTGGGGGGGCGAGTACCGCATCCGGCGCAATTTCTTCTACGGGAATCGGTTGCTTATCCTCAATTTCTAAATCTGGTTGTGCTGCTTCCACCAATTCAGGAGATGGGGGATGTGGTGGAATCGCTTCCGGTACGCTCTCAGTTTTTGCTTCGGTGTCAGTAGTAACTGTCTCCTCTACTGGTTGTTCTGGTATGACAATAGTTTTGTCGATAATCTCAACAGCAGGTTGCTCTGATATTACAGAAATAATATCTTCAGGCTTAGGGGTTGTGGGTGTTTTTTTACTCACAGTCTCCTGCACCTTGTCTTTCGCACCACTGAAGGTACTACCCAGACCTTTTTGCAACTGGCCCAACCGTTCCTGAAGGGACAACTTATTCACCTGTTCTTGAATGCCAGTTTTTACCGTCTCAGGACTGGGTACTTGGGTTTGTTGTGCCTGTGGGGTCAGTTGGCGACGTAATGATAGAGTTTGCCAGCCAAACCAGACCAAAAGAGCCACACTAGCCACATGACCCAGCAACAAACCTCCAGTAATGCGTGGTGCAAACACCCATAAAACTAAAGCGTAGAAAAGTCCCACACCACTCCAGATAAAGTCATTCTTACGATGGATTTCTGGGAAAAAGAAAGCTGCTATGTAAATGGCTAAACTACCAAGACCCACTACCAAAGCTAGGACAAATGCCAGCATTATTTGGTTACTCCTTACTGCGTCCTTTAATTATTTCAATTTTGCAAATTTTGTCAGTCAATTGTTGATTTAGATACAATTTAAAATTAATTATCCATGTTAGTTGTGGATTTTTGTCGTTTATATCAAGTCTTAAGGTCTTCTTTAGGGGAGAACGGAAAATATCGGACTACCCTTATAGGTAAAGGATCTGCAAGAGTTAGCCAGAAATTTTTTATGACACTACAAAGCTTTGGTGTGATTGGATTAGCCGTTATGGGTGAGAACATCGCTCTCAACGTGGAGCGCAATGGCTTCCCAATTGCAGTTTACAACCGCTCCCGCGAAAAAACGGATGCGTTTATGGCGCAGCGTGCTACAGGACGGAACGTCAAAGCCGCCTTTACTCTAGAAGAATTCGTTGCCTTATTGGAACGTCCCCGCAAAATTCTAGTAATGGTGCAAGCTGGTAAGCCAGTGGATGCGGTGATTGCTCAACTCAAACCCTTGTTAGAAGAAGGCGATATCATTATCGACGGTGGCAACTCTTGGTTTGAAGATACGGAACGCCGCACTCAGGAATTAGAACCTACTGGGCTTCGGTATCTTGGTATGGGTGTCAGTGGCGGTGAAGAAGGGGCGTTGAATGGCCCATCTCTGATGCCTGGAGGTACAACAAGCTCTTACGAGTTTCTATCACCAATTTTCAACAAAATTGCTGCCCAAGTCGATGATGGCCCTTGTGTAACCTATATTGGCCCTGGTGGTTCTGGCCACTATGTAAAAATGGTACACAACGGCATTGAGTACGGCGATATGCAGCTAATTGCTGAAGCCTACGACTTGCTGAAAAATGTCGCTGGATTAAACCCCAGTCAGCTACATGACGTGTTTGCTGAATGGAACACCACCGATGAACTCGATTCATTTTTGATTGAGATTACGAAGAATATCTTCCCATATATTGACCCAGACACAAATCAACCCCTGGTCGATTTGATTGTTGACGCTGCCGGTCAAAAGGGAACTGGACGGTGGACTGTGCAAACTGCATTGGAATTAGGAGTCTCTATTCCTACAATTACAGCAGCAGTTAATGCCCGGATTATATCTTCGATTAAAGAGGAGCGGGTAGCAGCATCGAAAGTCCTCACAGGCCCCAGTGGCAAGTATGACGGGCAAACTAAGGACTTTATCAACAAAGTACGCGATGCTCTCTATTGCTCAAAAATCTGTTCTTATGCTCAAGGGATGGCGTTGCTATCCACAGCTTCCAAAACATATAACTGGAATTTGAATCTGGGCGAAATGGCGCGGATTTGGAAAGGTGGTTGTATTATTCGCGCTCGCTTCTTGAATAAGATTAAGAAGGCTTTTAGCGAAAATCCAGCTTTGCCTAACTTGCTGTTAGCTCCCGAATTTAAGCAGACAATTCTCGACAGACAGACTGCTTGGCGGGAAGTGATTGCGACAGCTGCAACAGTGGGAATTCCAGTACCCGCATTTAGCGCATCCTTGGATTATTTTGACAGCTATCGCCGCGATCGCTTGCCCCAAAATCTAACTCAAGCACAACGCGACTACTTTGGCGCACATACTTACCTGCGTCTTGATAAACCCGGAAGCTTCCATACCGAATGGGTTCCCATTGCTGAATCTAAGAAGTAACCTTTTAAACTTCTAAATTCTCAATTTACTGAAAAAGTTTAGACTGTTTCAGAATAAATATTACAAGTGGCTCTGAGTTTCAGAGTCACTTTCTTTTTCATGCTGAGTTAAATGCAAAATAAAACTGCTGTATCTTATACCAATTTGAAAAAAGAATGCGACAAATAGACCATTTGTAGAGACGCGATTCATCGCGTCTTTACCCAATGATGTGTTGCAATCATTAATTGAATGGGTATTATTGATTGATTTTAAGGCAATACTCTTGGGCTAAGGGTTATTGGTGTAGGTAATTGGTCTTTGAAGAAGACGCGATAAATCGTCGTCTCTACATGAGGGTTTTGTTGCTCATTCTGAACTATATTGGATTTTAAGGATTATTATTACCAAGATATTTGGCTTTTAATTCTTCTAATTCTTCATCTATTCTATTGTTACTAGAAAGCTGAGGTGTGGGGTTTTGTGGTTGTATTTTATTTGCTTGAGGTTTGTTACCACCCATAAATTGGGTTTTCATTTCTTCTAATTCCCGATCGAGTTGACTAGGAGATTTCGATACAAAATTGGGTGGAGAATTTGGTGGTGATTGAGGGATAGGCTTTGGTGCTATTGCTGGTTTTGCTGCTGCTGGCGAGTATTTATTTAAGTCTTTGAGAACTTCATCTACTGTTTGATAACGCCGAATCGGAATACTTTCTAGCATCTTGTTGAGAATGTGACTCAACTGATTACTAACAGGAGTTTGCAAGTATTGCTGCCATATCCAAGTATCGTTGTTGGTATCATAAGAATCGAAAGGCGATCGCACTGTTAATAAATTAATACAAGTCGCACCCAAACTGTAAATATCACTGGCAAAAATAGCCCTACCTCTCATTTGTTCAGGTGCAACATATTCTGGACTCCCAATACTAGTACCAGTTCTATTTAAGGCAGTACCAGTAGCAGATTTAGCAGCACCAAAATCTACTAATACTAGTTTGCGATCGCTCTCGCGTAAAATAATGTTTTCTGGCTTAATATCGCGGTGAATTACGTGTCTAGTATGACAAAATTGCAAAACTGGTAATAAATCACTTAGTAATTGCCAGATTTGTATTTCACTAAAAGCACCTCTATGTGCCAATTCCTGAGCTAAGTTTTGTCCGTCGATAAATTCTTGTACAAGATACTGCCGATTTTCTTGGGTAAAATATGCCAGTAGTTCTGGAATTTGAGGATGTTTGCCCAATTCATCTAATTGCACAGCTTCTTGGTTAAATAACTCTACGGCTTTGGCAAGAGTGTTAGTGCCTTGGGATTGGGGATAAAATTGCTTAATTACGCAGCGTGGTTTTGAGGGTTTATCCTCATCCACAGCTAAGAAGGTTTTGCCAAAACCACCTTGTCCGATTGGTTTGATCGCACGGTAACGTTCTTTGAGGAGTAACTTGGAACCACAAGTCACGCAAAAATTTACATGATTAGGATTTTCAGGCTTGGGACAGTGGGGATTAAGGCAGTAGCTCATACAGGCGATCGCTCTTATATCTCTTTATTTTACTGGCGTTGAGGATGTGGACTTCTCCGAATCCGTTAAACTATGAGCGATGTCTACGACGGGCTACGCCTACGCACTGCTTAACTAGTACAGCACGGCGGAAACAAACATACCATTTCAAATGGCGCAAAAGCTTAGAATACAATTCTTTTGACTTTTAACTTTTGACTTCCGCCTTGCGGTACTAGCCTATACCTTCTATAACTGGATGGAAGTAGAAGGCGAATCCCAACACTGTATAGGTAGCTAATAACAAAGTGCCTTCCAGCCAATTGGACTTACCATCAGAACTAATACTGTTTGCAATCAACACTGACGCAACCACAGCTACTAATTCAAAGGGTTGGAAATCTAAATCCATCGGTTTACCCATTATCCGCCCTGCTATCACCAACACGGGCGCGACAAACAAGGCAATCTGCATACTTGATCCCACCGCTACTGAAAGGGAAAGATCCATTTTATTTTTCATCGCCACGGTGACTGCTGTGGCGTGTTCAGCCGCGTTACCCACGATGGGAACCAAAATCACCCCTGTAAACAGCGCCGTCAAACCTAGCTGAGATGTGGCCACTTCCAGAGAATCTACTAGCATTTCTGACTCAAATGCCACTAGCAAGGTGCATACTAGCAACACGCCAACCCACAACATCATATTTGGTTTAGCATGAGGGATTTCCTCTTCTTCTGTCTCTGCTACACCCACATCATATAGATAGGAGTGGGTTTTCATCGAAAATAGCAGCGTTAAGGCATAAACCAGGATTAACACTACAGCAACAGCAATAGAAAAATTTTGCAGTGTTTGTTCGTTAATTCCTTGAGAGGTATAATTCATGGCTGTTGGCATCAAAATGGCAATCACTGCCAAATTCATGGAATCAGCATTCACCCGCGCCACAATTGGCTGAAATGTCTGTTCTTTGTAGCGCAGTCCTCCCAAAAGCATGGAAAAACCCATCACCAATAGTAAGTTGCTAATAATTGATCCCGTGATGCTGGCTTTGACTACATCTATTAATCCAGCGTTCAGCGCTACTAGGGCGATGATTAGTTCTGTAGCATTGCCAAAGGTGGCGTTTAACAAGCCCCCCAATGATGGCCCGACTACGACAGCAATTTCTTCTGTAGCTGTACCCATCCAAGCTGCTAAGGGCAGAATTGCTAATCCAGCTGTAATGAAAACTATCAATTCTCCCCATTCCAGAAAGTGGGCTGCTACAGAAACCGGGATAAACAGTAGTAAAACGAAAAGAATAATGTTTTTGGTTGACATTTGTTGTCTTAAGTTGAAGGTATCATTCACAGCGAGCAATCCTAAATTTTAAATTTGGAGTGTTGAATTAACAATCACTTTCACTCATCACTCCGATATGATACTCTCAACCGTCTGTAGAGCAATTCAGGAATTGTACTGTTTTCACCTCACTGCTCTGTATGTAAAATTCGATTGCGATATAATGAGTTTTTGTAATCTTTTGTTGCAAAACTATGAAATTGAGCCAAAATATTACACCAAAAATGGGGTTTAATGTATTAAAAGACAATTAAAATTTTGATTAGCGCTGCTAACGAGAAACCCCTAACTAAGGCCTTGTTCAATGGCTAATTACTTTGAGCCTTCAGGGAAAGGGCTGTGCGATAACGCAGATTTCCCACTACAATGAAAACGCTTTGTCAAAAATTTTGTTGTATTCCATAGTTGTTCTTTATACCGGATTTTGTGTAAAAACCATTGTAGAAAGGTTTATCGAAACAGAATTCAGGAGTCAGCAGCCAGAATTTAGAATGAATTTTGTGCGACTGGTGGATAGCGCAGCGTTAGCTCATCCTGGAGCGTCCTCATTCTGACTCCTGAATTATTCTTCAAGCACAATGTTTTTGGTACAACTACAAGTTTTTTGTTTTGGATTAAATATACATGACTTCTGCTGCTGAAATGCCAGCTAGCTCTGGCTCAACGTTAACATTACATTCAGATCCCAAAAACACCAAAGAAACCGATCCCCTGAGAAAGGCTAATGGTGTTTATGTGACGGTGCATGGTCATTTTTACCAGCCACCAAGGGAAAACCCTTATCTGGACGCAATTGAACGCCAACCGAGCGCTGCACCTTTCCATGACTGGAATGAGCGGATTCATTGGGAATGTTATCGTCCGAATGCCTTTGCCAGAGTCTTAAATGACCAAGGCGAAGTGGTGAAGATCGTTAATAATTATGAGTATTTCAGTTTTAATATTGGGCCAACGTTGATGTCGTGGCTAGAACGCTACGATGTGGAGGTTTATCAGCGGATTTTAGAGGCGGATGCTAAGAGTAGCGATCGCTTGCATGGTCACGGCAATGCGATCGCGCAAGTATACAATCACATCATCATGCCTCTGGCGAATGAACGCGACAAATATACCCAAATTCGCTGGGGTAAAGAAGACTTCCGCTCCCGCTTTGGCCGTGATCCCGAAGGAATGTGGCTAGCGGAAACTGGTGTGGATTATGCCACCCTAGAAGCCCTTGTGGCTGAGGGTATTCGCTTCATTATCCTTGCACCATCTCAAGCACTACGTTGTCGTCCCGTCCCCACTCCAGATCATCCCCATCCTGAATGGCACGAAGTCGGTGGTAGTCAGATTGATCCCACCCGTCCCTATCGTTGTTATTTGAAGCCAACGCTAGACACTTCATCTTCACCTCTAAGTTCGATCAAGGAAGGGAATAGGGAATTGGGAGTAGGGAATGGGGATAGTAACCACTCCCAACTCCCGACTCCCGACTCCCTCCCCTACATTGATATCTTCTTCTACGATGGCCCGATATCGCGGGATATGGGTTTTAGTGATGTTGTTTATAATTCCAGTCGCTTTGCTGGACGTATCGGTTCAGCAGTCCGTGGGGATCATCGTCAAACACAGTTAATCTCTGTGGCGACAGATGGGGAAACCTTCGGACATCACAAAAAGGGAACTGAGAAAACTTTAGCCTACGCCTTTACTAAAGAATTTCCTCAACAGGGTTGGACGGTAACGAACTTCGCCCACTACCTCAGCTTAAATTCTCCCAGTTGGGAAGTGGAATTAAAGTCAGTCACAGCCTGGAGTTGCGCCCACGGTGTAGATAGATGGCAAGATGACTGTGGTTGCGGTGGAGAAGGCTCAGTTTGGCATCAGAAATGGCGTCGTCCCCTGCGGGATGCCCTAAATTGGCTGCGGGATCAGTTAACTGAGGTGTATGAAGAACATGGTAGGCAGTTATTTCGTGATCCCTGGCAAACACGAGATGAATATATCCAAGTATTGCGCGATCGCTCTGCTACCAATGTCAACCGATTCCTAGCCCGTCATCAAACCCACAAACTAACCGCCGCCGAACAAGTAGATGCGCTACGCCTATTAGAAATGCAGCGTCACGCTTTGTTGATGTTCACTAGTTGCGGTTGGTTTTTTGAAGAAATTTCCCGTCCAGAGGGGACACAAATTCTGCGCTACGCTGGCCGTGCTTTGGAATTGGCAGGGGAAGTGGCTGGTGTGCAGTTGGAAAAAGGCTTCGTCAAACGTCTTGGTTTAGCCCCCAGCAATGTGGATGACTTCAAACACGGTGGCGAAATTTATCGGCAACTCGTGTTAACTGCCCAGCTTGGCTTTAAGCAAGTAGCAGCCCATTACGCTATTACTTCCCTATTTACCAATCACAAACCAGCAGAAACGCACAATTCCTTACCGAGAAAAGATGCTGCTGATCAACAGTCTCAGCGTTACCACAAAAAGGTTTATTGCTACGCTGCCAATGAGCTAGATTACCAACTGCAACGGATGGGATCGCTAACTCTGGCTGTAGGAAATTTAAAGCTGGTATCAGAGATTACTTGGGAAAGTGAGCATTTGGTATTTGCTGTTCTGCATTTGGGAGGCTGGGATTTCCACTGCTGCATTCAACAATTTACTGGGCGGCGTGACTACAGCCAATTAAAAGAAAAGCTGTTTGGGGCACTAAAACAAGCTAGCGCGGCTCATACTATCTTGGTGATGACGCAGCTATTTGGGGAAGAAGCTTTCAGTTTACAGAATCTATTTGCTGAAGAACGCCACCGGATTATGCGGCTGCTTAGTCAGGAAACACTGACACGTTTAGGACAGTTGTATACTCAAGCGTACCGTGATAATTATGGTGTGCTGATGGCATTTCATCGAGATGAATTAGCAGTACCGCAAGAATTGCAGGTAGCAGCAGATATTGCTTTAGGGCATCGTTGTTTGATGACATTGCGATCGCTTGAGCAAGATATCGCTGATCCCCAAAAGAGTTGGAGTCACATCTTAGAATTGGAAGCGATCGCAACTGAAGCAAAACATCTGCGTTGTCGGTTGAATATTCCCGACGGTAAACAGATGTTAGAACAGTTAATCGCGCGATCGCTCTGGCAATTGTTGCACGATGCCAATGGTAGCTTTAATGCAGATATCCAACTGTTGGAGCGATTGATTGATGTCGGGGATCAACTGAATATTGATGTTTCCCTACAGCGATCGCAGGAACTATATTTTAGTTGTCTGCACAGTCAGATCGAGCCGGTGTGTATTACTAGCGTTGGGAATGAAGGAGATAATCAGTGTCTTCAATTGCTCAAGTTGGGTAAAAAGTTAGCCGTTGATGTCAGCATGATCTCAAATCAGTTGGGATAGATTTAGACACGCACAGCGGTGCATTGATATCAACTTAAGTCAAAAACCTCGTTCCTAATCGGAAACTGGGAACGAGGTCAATTTTTGGTTAAGTCAATTGGGGTAAAATTTTTATACCAATTTGAAAAAAGAATGCGACAAATAGACCATTTGTAGAGACGCGATGAATCGCGTCTTTACCCAATGATGTGTTGAAATCATTAATTAAATGGGTATTAAATAGAGAGAAGGGGAAAATTTTCCCCTTCTCTTTTTAACGAACTTTGGGGGTTTAAGTTTTAGCCTTTGAAGGGCAGCGCGAATTGAAGCCTAAGCTAAATCCCCGGATGCTCTCTACGAGACGCTAAAAGCGAACGCAAACTCGGTAACACAAAACGTAATTGCGAATTGGTTTAATTGCTTTTACTTAATCTGGGAGCGATCGCAATGGTAGGGATAAAGCCACTCACACCTGAAGAGTCCGTGGGTATGTTTTTCAAAAAAGGTTCCTGCGTGGCGGCTACGTGATATATCGATCCCAGCTTTAGTTTTAATCTCATATAGCCAGGGAAAAGCTACTACTAAAACAGCAATGAAAGTAAAGACGTAGAAAAACGTAGTTTTTATGTTGAGGAATTTTGGCGAATTGCTATTGTGATTTTGAGGCATAGAAATAAGAAACGAATAGCTCATACCATCGTAACCTAAAGCTGAAAATATCGCCGGAAACGAGGATCAATTTTGTCTGTTTTCTGCTGATTGCAGGTAAAACAAAGAGTTTGGAGATTGCTGATATCGTTTTGACCGCCAAGGGCAAGGGGAATGATATGGTCAATGCTAAGGTTAGTTTCTACAGTGGTTTTACCGCAGCTTTGGCATTGATATTTGTCACGTTGAAAAACATAAATTCTGACTTCGGGTGGAATATGAATGCGAGGAGTTTTGCTCATTTCTTTAGTTACGAAGAAAACCTTCCAAGCTGGGTACATCTATCCAACTTGCTTTGGTATGAGATTCATGGGATAAATCCATCAACAACTGAGAATAAATTCCTTCTCGTAGGGATGGTGTAATTTCCTGATTGCGGTCAATTCCTTGCACCCATTGGTCTACTACGCGGATAAATGCAGAAATGCGTCCATCAGCATAATTTTTGGGGAAAATTAACCGATTTGGTATTTCTATTTCCGTGAGAGATTTACCTGGCTGGGAACCCCAAACACGAAAACCATGTATATAATCTTTTTGATTTTCACTGCCCACTATTAATGTACCGCGATCGCCATATACTTCTATCCAATGGGTTCTTGGTGCATGAACAACTGCACTAATAGAAAGTTGGCAAGGTGTACCATTAGCTAATTCCAGCGTTAATATACAGTTGTCATCTGTATTCACTGGCTTGGATTCGCCACTAACAGGGTCAACTCGCGTAGGAATAGCAGTAGTTAAATGGGCGTTTAATCTACGGACTGGCCCGAATAACCAGTGAATATAATCGAAGGCGTGGGAACCTAAAGATCCTAATGCACCACCTCCTTTATCCTTGTCAGAATACCAATTCCAAGGGCGTGAAGTATCAGCACGAGAAGAACCTAACCAATCAATTTTAATTAAGCGTAACTTACCCACATAATCTTCTGACAATAACTCAGCAAATAACTGCCATGCTGGGACAAAGCGAAATTCAAAATCTACAGTTGCAATTACGCTTTTTGCTTTCGCTAATTGATAAAGTTCTTTAGCTTCAATTGCATTTAAAGTTGTTGGTTTTTCTAGTAATAAATGTTTCCCAGCTTGCAGTACAGTTTTTGCCATTTCATAGTGCAAAAAGGGTGGTGTCGAGATGCTGACTGCTTGCACTTCAGGTAATGCCACAATCTCTGCAAGTGAGTCAGAGGCATGGCGGATATTATGGGATTCTGCTATGGCTTTAGCTTTATTTATATCTCGATGATAAACAGCAACTACCTCAGTGCGAGGATGTGCTTGAAATCCAGGAATGTGGACTTTTTGACCAAATCCCGTGCCTGCGATCGCAACTCCAATCATATTATTATTTACTCCCAGATTTATACAAGTTATTATTTATTTAATAATATCATTTTGTCTATTATATCGTTTAAGATTATATTATACTGAAACTCTATATCATAAAGTAAGCAAATAAAAATATAACATTTTAATGTTTATTTGAGAATAATCGATATTAAATCATTTCTTATCGTAAAAATCTAACTGTTAAAGGGTAACGATAATGCTCTCCATTGTAAGCTTTGACAGCCGCAAAAGTTACTAAGAATGATTGTAGTAATAGCTTTAATGAAATTAAAGATATAAGAAAAAATAATAAGCTGTCTAAAGTAGTTTTAATTTCATTAAATGAACCATTGGTAGCCAGTGCTAGACTAAAGCTAATTAACAATAAAAACAAGGAGATTACTATAAAAATCAAAGTATATAATGTTAACGAGATTTGAAAATTCAGTGATTCCTTCCCCTGTAAATCAATCCAGGGATATTGTGATTTTTTAAATTTCCAGATGAGGAGTGGGGCTAAAAGATTGAGAGGTAAATATAAAGGGATACCAATAAATACCAAAAAACATAATAATATCCATCCCAATAAAGCTGATAAATGACACAACATCGCCCATATACGCATTTGTTGTTTAGGTTTTGCTCTCATGGCTTTTTATGTGTAAGTGGATTTACCAGACAGTTCTCCACTGTAATTATCTATAAAAAAGCCAAATAAGAGTTTAAAATCTGAGTATTTCTCGGTCATAATTTTCGGGAAGAGGTTCTATTTCCCAGACTATGCCTTCTCCAGGCAGCAGCGCAACTTCTACGTAAAGTTGTTCTACAGCAGATATAGCAATATCTTCGTTGTTGGGAAAAGGCTGTAAATCTTCAGTGAGTAGTCGGAGTTTAAAACCACCAGGAATAGCTGCACCCACTGTCAGGTTGCGTAACTCAAAGCGCCAAACAGTCGCGTCTGGTTCGTCTTGTGGTGTAATCAGCAATTCATAGATTTGACCTGCGATCGCCAGTTCACGAGATAAAATAGATTCTGGTTGCCTTTGGTCAACACTCCGCGCCCCGGCCGCACTCAGTTGTAAATCAAAGCTTCCCCAACCGGCAGCTTCAGCAACTTGAGAAACACCGCTTTGCAACCATTGAAGAACCGACCACTGTTCTGGTAGTCCCAAGCGTCGTTGATATAAGCTTTTTCGCCAACCGCCATGTTCAATTAACCCTCCCCATAATTGAAAAGGGATAGCTAGTCTCGGTGTAAGTATTTCTGGATTTCCCAGACGGCTAATTAAGTTTTGTGCTTGTGGTTGCGGTATGGCAAGAATCTCTTGAATAGCGCTACGTGTTGATTCTTCTAAACAAAGTTGCCGCGCCACAGTTAAAACACTGATATCATTGATGATGTCGGCAGCATCAAGAGAATAAGTGCGATCGCCTGGATCATAACTACCCTGAGATTTGAGTTGTGTATGGGTGCAATAACCCCAAACTCTAACATAGCCTTCATCTGGTTCTACCTGCACAGCTAAGTAGTAATCACCTACCCAACTCGGAATATCTACCCATTCTTGCGGTACTCGCAATTCGCTTAAATCAATTGTCTCACTGGGAATCAAGATAAATCGAGTTGCATCTAAGGTGATTGCGGTTCCATTTACTATTTCCCAGAAACTCGATAAAACAGTTGTATTTGGCCAGACCTTTGCTTGAGGCGTGAAATCTTCTTGTAACCATAGCAAAATAGCACTTAGGCAAAGTTCATTAATATAACCTTGATAGCCAGAAATGGGGTTAGAAAAAGATTGACTGTAAACATCCGCTTGACTTTGGGTGGCGGTGGGGATTTCTAAAATCAGGTCAGTTGGGTTAGCAAAAGTAAATATAGTAGTGTTGGTAGTCATGGGGATTAGGGATTGGGGATTAGGGATTGAGGATTAGGGATTGGGGGAGAGGTTACAGGTGAAAGGTGATAGGGAATAAATAATCTGTACCCTGTAACCTGTACCCTATTCCCTTCTTCACTCCCTAGTAATAATTTCTCAGCCATTCCTCCATGACTGTATTTATATTTTTGAGTAGGTCTGAAGTAATAGAAATATGCAAATTATCTTGACTCCAGTTAGCCAAAGACCGCAACAAAGCTTCCTGCGCTTTTTTTAGTCGCCGCGAGACAGTATATTGCTGCATTTGTAATTGTTTGGCAATTTTGTCTTGAGTTAGTTCTTGCCCGTAGTAAAGTTGTACAATCTCTTGTAATTGCGGTTCAAGTTGAGCGATCGCTACAACTAAAACTTTGTTAATCTCAGTTTGCTGAGAAATTCTAGTTTGTTCTTCTTCTTGGGTGACAATTTCATTGATTAGAGATTCTTGTTGACCTCCCGTAAGATTGTCCAACCACTCCCAGGAATCATCGCCGCCTTTGGGAGTATTCAGAGACTCCGGGGTGGGATAACAATACTTGCGGACAGATTTAGCAGCATTTAGCAGCCATTTTTCCAAAGTTTGGGGATTGACTTGCTGACTACTTTGTGAATTATAAGCTTTAGCGATCGCTTCCCAAACTTTATCGTCGGGTCGAGAAAGTTGGCGAGAAGTACCAGTTTTTGTAGGAATATATAGGGTTGTGAAACAATTCCAAGCAAGGATATAAGCATTAATATTCTCTGGGGATAAGCCAGCATTTTGCAAAGACTCCACCAAAAGCTTTTTAGTGATTTTTCGCAACAGTCCCCAATCTGTACAAATGTCAACTTCCCTCTTTTGGCGCAAAGTTTCGCGGATAGCACCGCTAAAGATGGCATTGGCGTAGTTTTTTAAGGTAAAACCTTGATTAGGGTTAAAACCTTTGAGGACTTTATCAACTTGTGCGATCGCAATCTGAAAACAGTCTGACAGTTTATACTGAGTACTGGCAAAACTAGTAACCGTCTTTTGAGATACCCAATAGCAAGGTTCTTGCAAATAAGCTATGAGATGTTGCCTAGCGATTGACTCAGTTTCGGGAAGCTGCCAAAACTTATACCAATAAAGTGCCCAAAAGTATTCAGAAGTTTCTTGTGGCGTGCGGTTTAGACAACTTTGAATGCTGCGACGCAAATTTGATTCCGTCCCCCAACGACTAAAGCGTTCGCCAGCAAACTGCACAAAAGTTGAAAATATTTCAATGATGCCTTGTCGAGGTTGCATAAAAATTGGAAAATCCCAAATTAAATCTAGTACACTGTGGCGGAAGTTAGCTTATTTTATAACAAAGGGTTTAATACCAATTCTCTGTAAAGCTGCGTATTATTTTGACCCCTCCCAACCTCCCCTTTATAAGGCTACGGTGTACACACAAGTCAAATTACCCCCCTTAATCCCCCCTTGGAAAGCTACGGTGTACACACAAGTCAAAAAAAGATCAATTTCTCATTGTTCGCTGGTTTATCTCGTTCCTATGCTCTGCATAGGAATGCCTGATTAGAGGCTCTGCCTCTAGTCAGATATTGAGTCAGAGACTCAATGAATGCA